>QQUD01000087.1 GCA_008501785.1 Chloroflexota bacterium | reverse complement strand
TGGCTTGCATGGTTTCTGGATGGTAATCGGTGCCACAGTTCCAAGCTGTGGGGACACGTCGCACCGCCTTTTTTCGACCAAACAAATAAGCCACCATTCCTAAAGTAAGTCCGACAATCAAGATGCGCCCCATTTCAATTGGATGCCCACTTGCATTAGCGGCTGCGGGGAGTGCCAAGGTCTGCCAGGAGACTGTTTTGGCTGCGATGGGGATATTGGGAGAGAAAACGGCCGTTACCGAAACAATCGACCGCGTCACTTTCCCTGGAAAAATGCCCAACAACAGGCAAAGAATTGCCATCAACCCCATCATGCTGACCATCGTCACTGGCACATCGCGCGGCGACCACCCCATCCGTTCCAAATCTGGCGTGCGCGGTTGACCCAAAAAAGTTAGCCCTACCATCTTGTAAAAGCAAAATGCCGTCAGTGCAAACGCTGCCGCTAACATAACCAACGCCGCTATCACAAGTGCCAGCGACAATGGCTCCATCCGTAACAAATAGGCTCCTTTGAGCACTGCTTGCACAGTGAGCCATTCACTCACAAATCCGTTAAATGGCGGAAATCCTGAAATAGAAACAGCCCCAATAAAGAAGAAAACTGACGTCCACGGATAGAGTTTAATCAATCCACCCAGCTTGTGAAATGCTACCACCTGCCCGGTTAAATTATCAATAGCTCCTGTTGCCAGATAGAGCAATCCTTTGAACACTGCATGATTGAGCGTGTGGTACAGGCTGGCCGTTAATCCCAAAACCATCAGCAAATCCCCATTAGGACGTGCAGCAAAAAGCAACGCGATTCCTAAACCGGCTACAATAATGCCTACATTTTCGATGCTGTGATATGCCAAGGCCGTTTTTAGATCATGACTGGCAATGGCATACCAGACGTTTACCAATGCTGTGATCACCCCCGCCACAATCACTACAAACCCCCACCATGGCTGTACCGGTAAAAATTGAAAGAAAAAACGAACCATCAAATAGATGGCGACTTTGATAGCTATTCCCAATGAAAAAGCATGTGTGGTTGTTGGTGAAGCGGGGTGTACCAATGGTACCCAAATATGCCCTGGGGTCAATCCTGCCCGAATGCCAGCCCCAGCAAGCACCAATAGAAAAATAATGTTTGCCTGTGCAACCGGCAGTGATTTAGCTGCTTCCTCAAATTTGTCGAAACTCAAACTTCCCGCATGAATCGCCAGCATCAACAAGGCAACTAGCAAAAAAGTGGTGCTGGCGTGGCTGATAATCATGTAAATTTGCGGGGCCATTTTGGCGCGATATGATGCTTTTGTGTCATCTGTGGGGGTGCTTTGATACAAAATGTGTTTGTACATTGTTAAATAGCCGAAAGACAAGGTCATGAGTTCTAATGTCACAATTAGCGAAAAGATGTCGTTTACGAGCACAACGAGCAGAGTTGTGGCGACAAACAGGTTAAATGCGGCGGCAATGCGTGCTTGCTGCTGTTTGTAATGAGGGGCGCTTAATGCGCCAAAGGAATAGACTGCCACCACTGCTGCAAATGCGGTTATCAAAAACCCATAAAAGGCGGAAAGGGCATCTAACCGCAGTTCCCAAATTAAGGACGGCAACCCACCATTCAAGAATTCGGCCGTGAACCACTCGCTTTCCCACAAAATGCTCCGCTCTGAAATAGATGGATGGTTTAACCAAATGCTGCCGGTCCAAAAGGCCCCCACCCCACTGGCGGCTAATGCCAAACTGAGAGAGCCATTTGTCATACGCCTGCTTTGGGAGAGGAATGGCAGCAGACAGCCAAGTAGATAAAGTCCGAGAACAACCCACAGCAGCATAAAATTGGAATTCATAGTTGTTGTCCTGATAATCGTAGGACAAGACAGCGTTTTGTCCTACGAGTTTGATCTGAATGTTTATCTCTGTAACTGGCGTAACCCGAGGTACGCTTGTGGAACCGGATCGACTTGTTGTGAGATCACCCGTCGCAGCCAGCGCTGCACCAGCGGCACAGAAAAACTGTAGCGATCCCCTGTCACCGTCAAGGCGTCAAAAATTAGCTGCAATTGGGTGATCTGGTCGTTAAATTCCCGATTAAACGTGAGCCGATCCAGCATGGGCAGCGAACGCATCCGAAATGCGTCTTCGATGGCCTGTCTGATTTCGGTGCGGGTCATCGCTTGCGGATAATGGTCATCAATCACCCACAAAATGAGCTTTCCCATCCAGTTCACGCCATCTTTGCTGTCTGTTTGATCATCTCGCCACAAAAACCCAAAATATTGAGCGGTGGCTTGCGCTTCCTGGATGATTTTTTCGGTGACAACGTTGATTGCTTCGGCAGATACGATGTTTTCACGGCGTTGGCGCAGGTAGTCGGTGAGTTTAGAGCAGGCAAGCTGGATCAAATACGGCCGTCTTCCCGTCTGGTCCAACATCGCCACCACCGCTTCCCCCCGCCAGGAAACGCCCATCCTTTCACCTGGGGCTGTGACTAGCTCAACAGCAGGCTGCCAATCCATTTCTTTCAGTTCAATCGTGTATGCCTGATTGTAAAAAGGCGATCCATAGCGCCCTGCTTCTTCACTCAAGGTCCAGGTGCTTGAAACCAGCCAGTTAATCCGTACTTCGCCTTCCATGAGAGAGCGCAGGTTTTGGGCCATTTTGTTGTAAGCGGGCCGGTATAGTTCATCCCACTCGTCGATGATGACCAGGGGACGAATAAACGGCCGTTGGTCAAACACATGTGCCATCTGCTTCATAAACGCTCGCGTCGGTGAGCGGCGGAATGATTTTGACAGGGTGTCACCATCGTAGAGCAGCCCCAATTCATCACAAATATCCTCATAAATCGTCTGGAAGAATTCGGCCGTGTCTTCTGGATTGTTAATGGATTGCAGCGTTTGAAAAATAGGTACACACGAATTGAGCTGAATTTCTTGCTGTGGCTTTAGACCCAACGTGCGCAACTGCTGATTGTTGTTGCGCAGCAGCCACTCTAACTGGCGCAAAATAGATGTTTTGCCCATGCGACGCGGCCCACGGAGCAAGATGGGTTGCGTAATTCCCCCAATCAACCGGGTAATGATTTGGTCTAGCTCTTCGCGTCGTCCAAAAAATCGACCCCATCCCGATACAGGTGGTCCCGCCTGATACAGATTGCCAACTGATTTGAGCTGACCGCTGTGCGCCTTGGTGACATTAATGGGAATGTCTTCTTGATGGGTGTGTGATTGGCCTTGATGGTCTACGTACCGGTAGACAACTTGGAGGGAAACGGCCGTTTCCCGTGCCTGTATCTCCCAAAATAGCTGCTGTCGTTGTCCCGGTAAAAAGGCATCTAGTCGCATATTGGCTGGTTCGCGGATCAAATCTACCTGACGTGACCGCTTGATCTCGACATGTAAACGAAATGCAGTGGCCCCACCCACATTTTCCACATCCAGCCGCACCCGATCTCGAAAACCATGATTCAACCACGGATTGCGCACATCAATTTTGATGATCGGTCCCGTTTCTACAGCCTGTATTAGCCGGTCAATGCGGTCCATATCTTCTTTGATAGCCCACTGCAAAATTGCTTCTTCGTGGGCTGGTGCATAAATAATCTGGTGCAGATTGTTAAGTTCCTGACGCAAATCGCTTAAAATATGGAAAGCTGGTTTTTCTGCACCCAGTGAATTTTGAATTTGTAGCCAACGGGCGTGCAGTTTTTGGTAGCTTTGCAGCCACTGCATGAATGGAAATGAAGGCATGAGCACGTTGACTTCTTGATTGATGGCGGCGCGGATGTAGGTGGCAACTTGAAACGGCCGTTTCTCCCGCCCATCAAAAAGCATCTGATTCAATCCAGTTCCCCGCACCAATGTATCGCCCAAATTGGTCATGATTGAGGCAATTTCCATGAGGGGTGATGCTGTGCGAGACCCTGTTTGCAGCTGGAATTGGCGACCCGTATTGATCATGCCGCCCAGCGAACCCATCATATCATCTGTTAAATAGCAGCCATACCAGCGCCGTAACATTTGATAAAAAAGCGCTGTTGTTTCATTATCGGCTGCCGCTTCTTGATTGAGCAAGCAGTCGACTAAATGCTGGTAGCAGGCATGCAAAAAATGTTGGAAGCGCCCTTGACGCCATTGCCACGGGTCCAGCAAACTATAAATCTGGACGGCTTGCAGCGCCATGCTGGTAATATCTGCGGGCTGTGCTTCAATGACGTTCCAGTTGGGGCTGGGCAAATGGAGCAAATCAGAAGAAAGCAACCATAACGTACGCGCTAAATCTGTGCGATTGCCCGAGCGCCACAGCAGTACGCCTAAATCAAGCACCTCTCCCCCACTGATATGTGACAATACCGGTCGCAATACATGAAATGCGATGGGATGGGTTGTAAATGAGCCAGTTGGTACGTCTCGTTTCACCAGATCGCCCAAAGAAACTTGAGGGCCTTGTTTCGTGGTTGGCCCTTTTATTTGAGGCACACGATATACGCGCAGCGCAGTGCCTGTTTGAGAAAAGTGCGAAAAGTCTCGGTGCGGAAAAAGTGCCACTAAATCTGTTGTATCTTCGTGCAAAAGCCATGACTCTGCGGCTAAATAGTAAGCGACAGCGCGACACGCACTGTCTTCCTGACTTTCCCATTCTTGCCAGCAAGCGGTTGCGAGATCTCTACAGGTTGTTTCCAGAGCAGTGTGGCAGCCCATGTTTTGTAAAATGGGGCGTAATTTAATGGCATGCCCATTTTTGGCAATGGGCAATTGTGGAAAAAGCGCACTAAGTTCTTCAAACCCAACCAGCCAATTGCTTTCCGTAAATTGAGGTAGCAATCCGGCTAATTTTGTCGCGTCTGATTGATAAACTAAATTGAAACCGGGTGTGCGACTGTCTATGAATTCACGCAAACCGCCTGTTGGCACAATGGCTAACAGGTTTTGTAGAGAACGGCCGTTTAATAAATAAGGCAGCGCCAACCGCACAACTTTTGCCCGTCCATGTGGCAGCCTTTTTGCTTTTTCCGACGCAGGCAGCCGTTCCAAATAATCCAACATCGTTATCGCTAGTCGATGTCCATTTTTGTAGAAAAGATCGCGCTTGTTTAACGCGTCCATCATGCGGCGTATGGGGTAGAAGTTAACGCCATGTGTGGGTAAATTTGGCAGCATAAAATCGAGCGATGCATAACCAACGATTGGCCCATCAAATTCATCTGGTAATGACAAATCGGGTCGCAGGCACTCAACAGAATGTTGTGAAGAGAGTGTTGTTGGTATTGGCTCACGATTGTAGATTAAATACAGTTTGTCACCTGATTGTTGGCTGAGTACGAGTACCAGATTGGTAAGATCAATTTGGCTGAGGGCCAGTTTAATCTTTTGAATTTTTGCGACCGGTAATTTCGTCATGCGTTTTCCAGATGACTAAGCACTTCTTCTTCAAATTGAATCCATTGTGGAAACCACTTTTTTAATAAACCGATACGGTATTTGACATCACCTTGTCGGTTACAAGTTAAATAATGCCGGTTGGTGAGTTGTGAAACGGCCGTTTTCTGACTATCCGTCAAAGCGGCGACATCTTCGGCTGAAAGATGCCTATTTTGATGTGCCAACAACAGCATAATTCCCTTTTCTGCCTCGTTAAAGTGGCTAAAGTAAATATGATTGAGCGCGTGTTCGAGTAAAGGATGTGCAATTGCCTTTTCGACTGCTGCTGCAAACCAATCTGCCCCTGGCTTGCCTTCTGCAAGGCAGACCAATAGTAGTTTTGCAAAATAAGGCCATCCACCCGACAGTTGAAACAATTGCTCCCGGATGGTTGCGGTAAATAAATGTGCCTGCCATGCCATCAACTCCGTGATCATCTCATCTAAATCGGTGGGTGTAAACGGCCGTAACCGATAAATGTGCGCGTTTGCCAACAAATGAGATGTCGGGCAGTCCGGTCGTCGCACTAAGGTAAATAAAAACTTTACCGGTAATGCAGTCACCCGCGCCATTTCGTCAACCAAATTCAGTAAGGCTATGCGTTCCGATTCATTTCCATCATGAATGGCTGAATCAAACTCATCAATACAAACCACAATTGTTTTTTTTGCATCGATGCCCCACGTTCGCAGCAAATTGATGAACCGTTCATCCGACGTGATGCATGTCTCAACTGTGTTGTCTGGCATGTCTACATCAAGTTCAAAGCTGAGACTTTGCAATATCTCATCAATCATGCTGCTGCGGGTTGTGATACTTTGCCATGAAAGGCGTAGTGGTAAAAAACGGCCGTTTGCATCCTGCTCTAAATCGTTTTCCAATAAGCGCAGCAGCGAGCTTTTCCCCGACCGTCGTTCTCCTTGAAAAATAACAAGTGATTGCTGCGGGTCTCGCAATGCCGCTTTCAATTTGCTTTTAATCTGCACCCTATCGAAAAAATCAGGACCTACTTTTTTTCGTAACTGTGGATGTAAATAAGCTGTGTCGTGCCAAACTGCTTCATTGAACTTGATTGCCATTACCATGTCGTTCATGATTTTTCGTTCCCACCAACGTGACATCTTGGATGCGATAGCCACGTTTACGCAAAGTAAGAATGTGGTGATACGGCTTTGTGTCGCCAATTGCATTTCGCAAACGATAGACAAGGGTAGATATGCGTGAATCATCTCCCTCGTAATATTCTTCAGGATAGATAGCGTTGGCTAATTCGTCTTTGGATACAACCTCCCCGGATCGTGATGCCAAATACAGAATTGCCTTAAACTCCAGGCTGGTCAAAGCAGTAACCACTTCTTCTCCGTTGACATAAACACGCTCCATGCTCATGTCAACACACACTCCTTCACTCACAATTTCTGCTGGCTGACCATGTTGCACGTGAACAACTGGCACCTGTTTGTGTACTGCTTCAGGAACGAGTAACCGCTCAACTTCAGAGGGAAACTCGGCCCAATGGCGCAGCCAATCTCCTAAGAACTTCAATTTAAAATCTATATTTTTATCGGGCGTTTCCAGCAAATAGTGCCGGTTAATTAACTGTCGTGTGGCCGTGACGATACTGGCTCCTGCCTGTTGCAAGGTGCCCCAGGAAAACGGCCGTTTTTGCTCCGCCATCCAAATCACAACCAAACGCTGCGGTTCGGTAAAATACGTTTTGTAAATATCTCGCAATATTTCCCCAGCACGACCACTGCCACAGGCTGCTGTTGCTGCCGCTTGCAGCATGGTTGTTGTCATCGCTGATTGTGTGTTTTCCAATTCAAAAAGATCGAACAATTTTGCCAAGATTAGTTTGATAAAAAATGGATGCCCTCCGGCATAATCATGCACCCATCTTTGCCCCGCTTCTGTAAGAGGCGCATACCCAGTTAACAGATTGGTGATCAATTCAGTTGATTCCTGTCGCGAAAATGGCAGCAATCGAATCGGACGACGCGGAAAAGGGCTGCCATAAGAACCGGGCAGCGTTTGCAGCAGCGACATGATAAAAACCATGGGAATGTTGGTTTTCTCGACAACATAATTTAAAAACCCTTCGATTTTATTGCTTTCTAAATCATCACATTGATGAATAATTTGCCCAAACTCATCGATAAAAACAACATAAGTCATTTCCGGCATGAGTCTGGTGAGTTGGTTAAGCTGTGCCACAAACCGGCCAAAGGAAGTTACGGCAGCAGGTTTTTCGAGTAAAGGGTGGTTATGTAAACCCTTTTCCAGCAATGCACAATAAAGTCCATCCCATAATGTCTGAGCAAAATCTGCATAGGTGAAAATGCCATTGGGCGGCAAGGTGAACGGCAAAAATTGACGGCCGTTCCAAGCCGTCTCTGCCAACATCTCCTCAATCCGGATCAGCATCGATGTTTTGCCAATCCCTCGGTCTCCTAAAATGGCAATGGGCATATCGGTGGTGGCATTAATAATTTGGCGAATGTCGTTTAGCTCACGAAAACGGCCGTAAAAATCCCCCACCTCCCGCACCGCAATTGGAAACGTGCGATGAATCGGGTTTGTTTTGATGGGAACTGTGTCCATCATTAAATGGGCATGTGGTGGCGCTGTCTCTTCGGGTAAGTTGAGGAGAACAGTAGCACCATCCCGCTCCTTAAATTCAAATTTCAAGGTGGGGCATTGCTCTAATTTGTGCGTCTCTGCCCAGTTTTCAACTTTATTGGTGACATAGTTGACGACATTTTTTAATGTGATTGTTTGTTTGTTTTTTGGTTTTGCTTTCCCGGACAATGCTTCTAATAAGTAGGTGGTAAAGATGCCATGTTCTTTGTTTGCGTCTTCCCAAGGCAGATCGTCTTGTGAGGATGACGCAAAAATGGCAATCCCTTTTGTCTGCTCAACCACGCTATTGATAAAAGATTGGTTTTCAGCACTGGTGGCTTGCTGGCCCAATGTGGCCCCTACATGACATACGTCTAAAATAATGACTTTGATGCGGGCGGCGGATGCCTGCATGATTGATTTGATGCGTTGCAGGGAAACGGCCGTATCCGGTAGCAATCCCCTTCTTTGTGCATCAGTAGGCAGCAAATAAGCATCCCCATTGACCACATCGCCATGCCCAGAAAAATAAAACAAAAGCAAGTCATCTACATTTGCTTGCTCCGCTTTGTCCATCAAGCGTGACAGCACGTCAATGCGCGTCACCCGCGCTTCTGGCCCTTCCCCGGTCAGCAAAGTCACCCTATCCGGCACATAACCAGTTTCGGCTGAATTATTAAGTAGATCGTGCAAAGACAACGCATCATTTACCGAACAGCGTAAATTGCGAATTCGATTGTCCTGGTAATGATTGACACCAACCAGGACCGCCCATCGTTGAATTGAGTGCGAATCGTATTTCTTCTGATCCATCCGGGCACCTACTTCCTTTAATCTTAATCTCACATGGAATCCGTTACTTCACCGTAACTTGACAGTAACTTTTCAAATAACAAATGAAACTTCAGCGTGTTCAAAAAAAAATAAGCCAAATCGAAGTCCGAATCTGTTTTGTCAAAAACCTGTTAACTATTAATCAAGTACAACGAGAAAAATTAGTTTAGGATCAATACAAATCCAGCAAAAATGCATTTTAACAACATAGGAATAGCACTGTAGTGGATGTTTGATCGGATGTGAACCTGACAATGCACGTACAGGTGGTCAAACTTATTGATAAGGAGAAATCGTATGTTAACCCTTGAAGTCACCACAATTATTATTATCGCGCTTATTGCGCTCATTATTGGTCTTGTGCTTGGCGTGGCACTGGCACGACCAACAATTCACTAATATCCGACATATGCAGTTACGTTACAGCCGTGAGTTATATGCTTTTATTGTAATGGGAAACCTGACTCCCGTAAACAGGTCGTGAGGAGGCAAGCATGGTTTCGTTAACAACCGTTTTAATTGTGGCCGTTGTTATGTTTTTGTTGGGGTTAATTTTTCCACTGCTGTTTTTGCTTTATACCATTGCCAATGCAAAAATTTAAGTACCCCTACTTGAGCCTCCCCCACCCCATCATGCTTCATCAATTTTACATATAATAATTGAGTATAAAATCGGAAACAGCAAATAGGGTGGGGAGGGGGATACAGCAGCATACTGATACATTCATGTGTGTGCTCGTGTGTACATATGAATTCAATTGTGTACCAATGCGTGTGTCCGCATACAATAGTACGCTGAATATTTCGCGAGAGAAGGGTGGAGAAACGGCCGTTTCTTCACCCTTCTCTCGCGCCTTCAAAATTTCCAACAACCCTCTAAAACATTCCATGAAGCAAAAACACCGCTAAAACATTACGCCTACGACTTGCATTCTCCGTTATTTACCTCAAATTTGCTCTATAAGTGCCTTTTTAAGTAATTCAAGCATGGAAATCATATTTGCAATTTTACGTGCTAGCATTGGCGAAATTGGGTTGCTCAGATTTTATTCAATAAAATTACCCTATTAAAAGCCATAGATTTTTAAAAGTAGCTGTTGTAAATGGGTTGTGAATACATATGTGTACATTAACATACACATGGGTGTTATTGGACGCTTGTGTAAGTTTGGGTATAATCATGCGTACCTTTGATTACCTATGTATGAACATGTAAACAGAATGTGAGGAACAGCCATATGACGCGAATTATTGCTATTGTTAGTCAGAAGGGGGGGGTCGGTAAAACATCTCTTGTACAAAACCTTGGTTCGGAGCTGGCGCTCAATCATTACAAAACGCTCCTTGTCGATTTTGATCCGCAAAGCAATTTGACAACAGGGTGGGGGGTTGATCCGATGGAGAATCGGTTTACGATTTATGATTCTCTCAGTACACCAGAACAAACGGCGGATGCGATATTGTCAATACGGCCGTTTCTCGACCTTCTCCCCGCTAACCTCGATCTGGCCGGGGCCGAAATGGCATTCATCAACGCCATCGACCGCAACAACCGCCTGCGCAAAGCATTAACACCCATCATTCCCCACTACGATGTCATCATGATCGACAGCCCCCCCAGCCTTGGTTTCTTTACCGTCAATGCCCTGGCTGCTGCGACTGAATACATGGTGCCGCTCCAGGTGCATCCCTATGCCTACAAAGCAATTGACCAATTGCTCGACATCGTCGAGCAGGTGCAAGAAATCAACCCTTCTTTACAACCAACAGGCCTTATTTTGACCATGTACGACCGCCGCAACTCCTTAACCGATGCAATTGAGGATGCGGCACGCGGTCGATTCAACGATTTGATTTTCAACACAGTCATTCCCATTAACGTGCGAATTCCCGAAGCAACATTAGACGGCGTCAGCGTCGGCGAATACGAAGAAAACAGCAGTGGCGCAATTGCCTATCGTGAATTGGCAAAGGAGATATTAGCGTATGGCTAAAAGAAAAAGTCAACTGGCAGGAAAACTAGGTGGACAGGAAGATGCACGACCTGGGTGGCGCGATACCATTCTTTCTAATCAGCCAGCAGAACAAGAAGTCCCACAAACGCAGCCACGCACCAAAACCACCACAAGAGTGCGGCGCAAAAGGGTTGATCCCAACAAACCTAAACGTAAAACATACCTGATCACGCAAGATATTATTGATCGCATTGAAATGTTGGCTGAGGAAGAACGCGTTGGCATCAATGATTTAACGCGCTTTCTGCTCACTGTCGCGCTGGACCTGGCCGAAAATGGGGAGATTGAAATTCCAACAGCTCCAGCACGCCGCCGGATTGAGCAGTAACATACATTTGTACACACAAACATACATCAGCGCGTATGAGTAAACCAGAGTGGGCTTAATCAGGTTTATAAGGCGCGGGTTTGTTTAGGCGGCTTTGTTTTCATTATGAATGATGACGATGTCCTAAGGGAAAGGGGGTATCCATCGTGGCTATTCCTAGTAAAAAGGCAAAAAATGTCTGAAGATTTAACTGTAATTGAACAAAGAGAAGTTCTGTTTTATGAAGATAAGTTAACGGCCGTTCGTGCTGATGATGGTCGTGTCTATGTGTCTATTCGTCACATGTGCGATTCGTTAGGGATAGACCGGCGCGGTCAAATGAGGCGCATACGAGGAAACGACGTTTTAGCGGAAGGCTACAGAAGGGGGGGACTTAGCTCCCCCCCTTCCGCAAGTGGGCATGGAGGGGGTGTTCAGCAATCAACATTATTACGTATTGATCTGGTTCCGTTGTGGTTGGCAGGCATTAGTCCGAATCGTGTAAAAAGTGAAATACAAGAAAAGCTGATGCGGTTTCAAAAGGAAGCGGCTAATGTGCTCTGGGAAGCGTTTCAAGACGGCCGTCTTACAGCCGACACGACGTTTGATGAGCTTGTACAAATACATGCAGATACGCCAGAGGTGCAGGCGTATAAAATGCTTCAGGGGATGTTACAACTCGCACGGAATCAAATCATTATTCGTGACCAACTTCAAAATCATGAGCAGCGGCTAGAGACGATTGAATCACAACTATCTGCACCGGCACATACAATTACTCAAAGCCAGGCAATGCAGATCAGTCAGGCGGTAAAAGCCGTGGCGATTGCACAAGGCAAACAAACCAAGCGCAATGAGTTTGGTGCGGTATATGGTGAACTGTACCGAAAGTTTGAAGTAACTAGCTACAAACTGTTACCGGCTGCGCGGTTTGATGAAGCGATAAAATTTTTGACAGATTGGCATCAATCCCTTGCTGGCGATGCGGCATTCTAGCTTCAAGATTCAAAATGGGGTGGGCTTAACCCACCTCCTTTATCGGGTTGACACAGTGGCAACGTGCTCAAAGAATGGGGAGATAGGTATGATTCCCCCTAAAAGATGGGCGGGAATCAGGAAAGCAAGCTTGATTTCGTGTAGTGTTTGGCTGCCGGTGCAATACACAAAAACATACATGGATGTACCCGTGTGTACATCAAGAATTGAACGGCCGTTCAACCTCAAGTTCAGTTAGAAATCTATTGCAGTAACACAAAATGACATCGGAAATAGAATTTGTGCAAACACGATTACAAATTATCAAAGATAGGGTCAACGACACCGCAATCGAAATTGAGCCAATCATCCGTATGCGGTTGCAGCGGGAACAGAGGCTTTTGCAAAGGGTGGGGGAAGAACTGCACGAGGGTGAAGTGCTGGAAACGCTTGGAGAATGGCGGCAATATCTGGGTGTTTTATTGATGGACCATAAATTTGCCAGGCGAGCACAGCAGCGAAAGTACGACAGATGGCTGCGTTTGTCCCGCGAACAACGTGAGATCACGCCGCAGCCAGAACAGCCGTCTCTTGGCACCACCTCCATCGATAAACATGGCCACACCTGGGTCATCGATGATCGTTTCCTGGCTATGATGGACGATCTCATCAAACGACTGCAAAAATGGCTGGACAATTCATCACATGACGGAAATAACCTCGAATAGGTGATAGAAATCACTAGTCATACATGACAATCACGACTTCATCCAGAATCTTCCACGCTTTATACTATCACCATTGGCTGATCTGCGGATTCCCTTGCTTCGTTGGTTAGTATCACTGCTCAAAAACCGCTCTCATTGTTATAAATCGCAATCAGTCTTGAATCAACACGTTCTATTTGTGGCCCAATAAACTCTATTCAAAGCGATTCCTTCGTTCCCACAACTGAAAGCAATCTCTTATTGCACATATCGTGGTATCCAATTCAGGAGGCATCCCCCAAACATACCGCGATTTACAAAAGGATAGCCAGGTGAATCATTCAGACGTCGCCCAACCCAAGCCAGCAGCATCCCTGGTCATTGGTGGCGGAATCGGTGGTATGCGTGCCGCCCTCGATATGGCAGATGCCGGTCTCAAAGTCTACCTGATTGAACAAACACCTTGTTTGGGTGGGCGAGTCGCGCAACTCGGGTACATGTTTCCCCAACACGATTGTGTTCTCTGTCGCGGTACGCCGGATCATGGATATGGTTGTACCCGTCCCTCAATTTCTCCAGCTTACATTCAACACAATCAACATCCAAATATTGAAATCTTTACCAGCACACGCGTTGTCGATATCGCCGGGCAGGC
>QQUD01000512.1 GCA_008501785.1 Chloroflexota bacterium | reverse complement strand
ATGGTTAGACAAATATGCGTTTGGTTTCTGGTCTGATGAAGAAATAAAGCCAGAAGATACCGAGGGAACCAACCCAAATCACTCGTTGGTTGCTTTTGTTGATGGCCAAATGGCTGCCAAAGTAGATACCCATCCATTTGAACAGATAATTCGAGGTGTTGTAAAGTCAATGGCCGGCGTGGCTGGTGTTGCCAGCTATCCCGAATTTCGGCGACGCGGCCTGGTACGCCAGCTAATGCAAGCTTTTTTCACAAAAATGCGGGAAAACAAGCTCTCAATATCTGCACTCTATCCATTTTCCGAGCGATTTTATGAACGCTTTGGATATGTAACGACCAATAATAATTTGCGTGTGAAGGTTGAAACAAAAACATTGTCCCACCATATGAACTTGTTTAAACAAGATGACGAATTATGGTCTTTTGAGCGCAAGCGAGCAAAGGATCACAAATTAGAGTGGTTGATCAATGTGCGTGAATGGGATTCGATGCATCACGGTTTTGTTTTTTATACCCCTGAAACCATGCCGGATCGGGTATGGAAACGTGTCAGCAAAGACCAACATCTGCTGTACGTCCGGCAAGAAGGCAATCTTTTGGCGGCTGCTCGTTTTCACAATAAAGGATTCATGGATAATGGTGAGCTGACGGTGAAAGAAATGTATTGGCGTTCACCCGAGGCACGGGATCGCCTGCTCGCGTATCTGGCATCACACGCAGATGGCTCTCCATTCACCTGGCTGCCGGTGCCTTATGGTGTGAATTTCCACAGTTGGATCAACACGCCGAATATGCAGATTGAAGCCAAGGTTGGTTTTGTGGTGCTGATGGGACGAGTGGTTGACGTGGTTGGTGCAGTGGCTGACTTGCCTGCACCGGCAGATGGCGACTTGGTAATTGATGTGTCGGATGCGCAGTGTGAGTGGAATAACGGCCGTTTCCTCCTCCATGCCAAAAACGGCCGTCTCTCTGCCACCTCCACCACCCAACCTGCCCAATGCAGCATGACAATCCAAGGCCTTTCCGCACTCGTCTATGGGACCTTACCCGTCGCCGAACTCGAATATCGCGGCTGGATCGCGGACCTCACCAACGAGTCCCGCACGCTGCTCGACGCCTGGTTCCCAGAAATGCTTCTGTACAACACCAATCACTTTTAGAGAAGGTGGCTGTATGGTATAGTTTTGCATAAGGTGCAACGCACGTCGGACGTGCGTCGCACCTAGGGTAACAAAACCAGTTTCTCAAGCAAAAGAGTGTCTATGTCCATTCAGCTCATCAACAAATACCACAATCAAGTCGCCAAAATTATCCGGTATGGTGGCAGCCACAAAGCGCGCAAACCCCGCGACCCCACCATCCGCGAAAAATTCAACACCTACCGCTGCGCCGACTACAAAGAACACGTCATCGACCTGCTCACCCGCGTCTGCACCGTCAGCGTCGAAACAATAAACATCATCAACCAGATGCCCTCTGAAATTGTCAATCTTAAAAGTGAGCAGTAATAATGAATTCAGATAACATAGATTTTCTAGAAACATTTATAGAAAAACTAACACTTGATAATTTAAGAACGATTTGTTTCAAAATGGAAATAGATTATGAGACAATCGATGGATCAAATAAAACTGCAAAAGCACGCGAACTAACTCAATATTTGGAACGCACAAATCGTGTCCAGGATTTGCTAATCATTTTGGAGGAAATGCGACCCAACGTAAGATGGCGAGAATTGTACGCATCAAGAAAAGTCGTAATAGTCAAACCTCAGAGAGAAAGAAGGGCAATTCATTTATGGAAAAGGGTGTTCGTTTCTGTTGTTCTTATTGGATTTATCGGTTTAGGTACATTAATTTATTTCCGCTATTTTAGACATTTTGCAATTTCACCAGAATTAACTCCTTCACTTTTTTCCTATGGTGAAGCAAATGCGGATACTGTTCACTATTTTGCAGCGAACCCTGCACCACCATCGCAACTTACCTGGTATAGACTTGATAATAGGACACTGGTTGATGCTCCCACTTTACCTATCAAAGAAGAAGATATTGATTCATACCTTTATTTTCAACCTCAGTTAAACTCTCCTACGAGTTGGGCAGCCATATTTTTTTGGCACACGCTTTTTATACCACCACGCAACCTCAATGATAATACGGAAACTATCATAATATTGCATACCGAAAAAGATGATTTTGTTGAAATCACATTTAAAGATGCACATGGTAATGAGGAAAAATTGGCAATGCCAGTTGTTTCTGGTTGGGCAGGCTACCGTATTCCATTCGGGGAAGCGAAATCCGTTGATTTTAATAAATTGAGCCTTTTTGAATTTGCTTATGCACGTGGAGTTGGCAGTCAAGACAGGAATACTTTTAAAATAGCACAAATTTCATTTCAGTAACTAAAAGTTCTTTCAGAATAGAGGTGCGGCATCTCCATGAGGTTTCCCACTGTAGTCAATTGTCGAGGTCAGATTGGGTATTTTGGAAGTCGCATTATCTCCCGATTATCCCACCTCTACGATATTCGATGATAAATTTTGGTCATCTTTTTTTGACGTCTTGCCTCGAGTATGTTACCTTTGCATTAGTTATGTCTAAAACTTATTTCAATTGGGGTACTTGCTCCCAGTCAAAATTTTGCCAACTTATTATCCACCTGCCCAAAGAAAATCTGCACATTTTCCACAAAATTCGCCAACACAATTTTTGAGTCACATATTCACATGCTGGCCTATGTGGTCTGTTTGGTAAATCGCTTTGGCCTTATACTTGGAAACGGCCGTATCAATCACGGGCACAGCAGCCCAAATTCCATCGATCCGCAATTGTTTTAATCTTATCGGAGGTTCATTGATGACAGAAAGCCAATCATATTCAGTAGGTGACTGGATTGTCCATTCCCAATATGGAATCGGACAACTCAAAGGTGTCGACGTAAAAGGCATCAGCGGTGAGGAAATAAATTATTATCGGGTACAAACAGCCGATAGCACGTTTTGGGTACCATTCGACCAAATGGACGGCGATAAATTGAGACCAGTGTCCACCACCGAAGAAATCCAGTTGGCGATTGATGCTCTGCAAAAACCGCCGCAAGAGATGTCCTCAAACTTTAAAATACGTCAGATACGGATCAAGGAAGCACTGGTTGGAAACACCCCCCAAGCATCTGCCGGGATCATTCGTGATTTACGCGCCCTGCAGCGCAAAAAGGGCATCTTAAATCAGTCAGAACGGGATGCTTTGCGCATTATCAAACAAAGACTGGTTGACGAGTGGGCTATCGTATCCGATGTAAATACGAATGAAGTGATGCTAAAGGTGGAAAGTCTACTGGAATCGCACTGATTAAATGGTGAATGGTAAATGGTAAAAGGTGAATGGCAAACCATTGACCCGTTCACTTACCATTCACCTATTACCATTTTTTTGCCAGCAAAGTCTGGAAAAAGACGTAGATTCTTCCCCTTCGTTTCTTTGCGTGACCCTTTATTATTTCGATATTCTCTATCGCAAAACGGCCGTTTAAGCTTCCCCAAATATTACCCGCCACAACACAAAACATTCGTCATCATACCCTTTCAGCGTACTTTCCAGGCGACTGAGCGTGATGCCCGTGTCTAATTGAGCCAAAAAATCTTGCACTTCCGGGTCTCTATTCACAGCATCCGACATGATGATGTCTGTGCCAGAGGAGAACTTTTCGAGGCGGGAGGCGATGTTGATGGTGGAGCCAAAGTAGTCAAGGCGTTCGTTGAGCGTAACCGCGATGCTGGGTCCGTGATGGATGGCGGCTTTGAGACGTAACGGCCGTATTCCTGTCAACGCCTCCAACTTCTCTTGTGCATGCTGCACCGCCCGCAGTGCCGACACCGGCCGCAAAAAGACCGCCATCACCGCATCACCAATCGTCTTCACAATCGCGCCATCTTCTGCCCGAATACACGCCCGCAGCACATCAAAATGATTCATCACCAAACCAAAGGCGGGGGCGTCGCCAATTTCGCGGTACATGCGGGTTGATTCCACCAGGTCGGTAAACAAAATCGTGAGGCTGCCGACCGAAATTTGGTCGCCAGGACGCAGCGCTTCTTCCGCAAACAGATCGCGGAACTGTTGCAACGTGGTCACTTCTGCCCCAGTCACAGCTTGATCAGACCAGGCCATGCGCTCCAAAATAAAAAGCTGCTCAGCGTCGGTGGCATTTTTTAGTTCGAGCACGGGCATTGTACTCAGAATATATTCGTCAGTGGGCCAGCCGTCGGGGGTTGCAGAAACGGCCGTTTCCACCAGCCCATTCGACCGCACCTGAAAAAATTGTCCACCAGGCAACAGCCCCGTTCGTAACCGGTAGCGCCCCATCTCCAAACGCGGCATCACCACCCGCGAGGCTCCTGGTGCGAGCAATTGCTGCATCGCTACATGCGGCATCGCTTCCGGGCCGCTGGTGCAAAAAGACATCGTTTTGGGAATGGGTCGAATGGCCGGATTCGGACGAAACGTTAGTTCAACAGAGCGTTCAAAGTTAGCTGTGTAATCGATATTGCAGGTGTCACAATGCACATTTCGATTGACATCGGCCAAATTGGGCACTTTTTCCTTGCCCACCCGGCACATCGGGCAGAGCAGTTCCCACTGAAAATCGAGCAGTCCACGCCTGGTAGCCAGCAGCATCATTTCCAACACATCACGCCGTTCAGCACCCCAATGGTCGGCCAACACATACGGCCGTAACTGGTCCAACGTCATCTCATCCCCACATTGGATCAAATCAACGAGGTGGCCTACCAATTCTGGCCAATTTGTTTCAGCAGTGAGTACTTGTTGCAAATTCTGTAATCGCCTTTGTGAGCCATCTGATAGGTGTACGGGGTTGGCTGCACTATCGAAGAATGTGCGTGTACCTACCACCATATCGTCATATTGGCGAAAGATTTCATCAAACCGACGTGCATAAATAGTGCCAATTTGAACCGGAATCGCCAAATTGCCCAGAAAATTGCGAGCTACTGCCCACACTTCGTAAATGAGGTGCGTGCCACCATTTTCAGTTTCTTTCAGTTCAGCCTGGACTCGAAGCTGCTTTAGTGGTTGTAACAATGGAATTGGCCCTGGTTCGTAGTTGCGAATGATGCCAAAACGATACGGCCGTATCCATTCAAACGGCTCTTCCACCCAATCCATCGGCACCCCATACATGCGAATACGCAAACGACGACGTGTGTTGACTAAACCAACGGCGCTGCTTTCTTCAGGCTTATCGTATGCGGGGAGTCCTGTATCGTGATCAAAGCGGTTCGTATCTGCTATTAATGGCCATAATTGCTCAGGGCTAGATTTAAACTGCCATTCCCACCGATAGTAAAATTCTTTATTTGCCATAGCGTTTATAATTATATGAAGGTATCAATCAGACAGGATAAAGATTTAGTGAAATAACACGAAACCCTCTTCCACTCTTTTAGATGTGTTGTCACCCTTGATTCCTACCTACATACCACAAAATAAAAAAGGCAAACACGCTACATACGCAACTAAAAACTAATTTTATTCTGATTCATTTAACGAATTAAACGATAAGTTAACGATCCCCTTATAAGATGCCACTATATCTGGTTGATTTGCCTTATGATGGTGTGTGCTATTTACTTTTCACAACCATTTTCGTTATCATTTTAGTGCCACATTTTTGAATAACACACCTCAAGCATTGTTGTGTTGAAAAATCTACTTCAACATCAAATCTTTTAACTTACAAAGAAGCACCTAATTGAATCGTATCAGAAACGCCGATGTTTTTGTATCCTTGCATCTCACTAAGCGTGGAGTATTGGAATGCCTGCCTCTCAAATGCAGCGATCTTTCAGTGTTCCTGAATTAGACCATTCAATTCAGTCACTGCTGAATAAAAAAGAATATAATCAAGCTGCGAAGAAATTGTTCGAAGCCTATCAACTTTGCAAACAGCAAGAAGATGAAGGTTTGGCAAGTATATTGCATACTGCATATCAAATCTGCCTTACCTGTTACCAGCAGCAGCAAAATGTGAATATGTATCATGAAGTGTATGAAAACGCAATCACTCAGGAGGAGGACTTCCGCAAGCAACTAGATAGTTTATTAGAGGTGTGTTTGGGTGGCAAAACGGCCGTTTTGCCCACCACACAAACACACCCCACAAGCCCCACCTCTCTCTGGCAGCGGGTCAGGAATAGGTTGAAAGGGTTGGGCGGCAATAGTGAGGAAGAAAAACGGCCGTTCACACCCGAACCCAAACCCCATCCTCCAAGCGAAAAGGTCCCGATAAATGATCCCCCTCCTTCCACAAGCAACAGCAGCAACAGCAGCAACAGCGGAATCACCTTCCTCCCCGATGCATCACATTCAACATTAGCTGTTTACAGTCTCGGACAATTCCGCGTGTATCAAAACGACAAACTTATTACCGATTGGAATGGCCTAAAAGGGCAGTTTGTTTTCAAATATCTGCTCACGCTTGAAGGGAAACCTGCGGCAAAAGATATCTTAATGGATTTATTGTGGCCGGATAGTGACAGCGAGTCTGCCCGCCGAAATTTGCATCAAGCCATTTATTCACTTAGACAAACACTCAAAGGAACAGATGACTCCCATAAACCCATCATTTATGAAAAAGAATGCTATTTCCTCAACCCAAAGCTCTCGCTTTGGCTAGACTTTGTCGAATTTCAAAAATTCGCAAATTTAGGTCACAAGTTTTGGCGTGAAGGGCAAACAAAAAAAGCGATTGAATCGTTTGGGGTTGCTGATGCGTTATACGAAGGAGAATTTTTCGCAGACACACTCTATACCGAATGGATTAATGTACGACGGCAGCAATTAAAACAACTTTACCTGGAAACCGCAGACATTTTAAGCAAACATTATTGTCAAATTCAGGAATACAGTTCAGCCATTACCCATTGTCGCAAAATGCTGGTGCAGGATAACTGTTTTGAAACTGCCCATTACCGCTTGATGCAATGCCATATTGCCCAAAACCAGCGACATTTGGCTGTCAGACAGTATCACACTTGCAAACAATTATTGGCGCAAGAATTGGAGATTTTGCCATCAATCGAGACCAACACGCTTTACGAACAAATCACAACGCAACATTAAGCTATTGTGATACTTGAGTCCTGGCATAATTTCCTTATTTGGCTCAATCTAGATGTGCTGTAAACTACCGTAAATAATTAGAGGTTTTAAAGGTAAGTTTACATGAACAATCATCATAAATTGACGGTAACACCAGCACAGTATCCTAATGGCGTTAGATTCATTGAATGCAAAGAGTGCAACTACGCACTTGTCGCAGAGGTTAATGAACAAGGTTTTATTCGACCTGGTTCAAAAATAAAAATCAACTGTGGCGATGTAGCTGCATCACATAGCTACACACCACAGTGATTATTTAACGCAATCAGTACGTCACAGCTATCCCCCACTTAACGAGCTGACCCACCGACTGACCAACTACATCATGCATCTTGAGCCGCCAGGTGCCTTGCGCCGAGGTGTCCATGATTGGTGCAAACAGCCCCGGCTTTTCGACAGAGCGAAATGCTTTCACAATACCAGCGGCGCCCTCATGAGACTGGTCGATCAGTGTGATTTCAATCCCTTGTGGTGACGCTAACACCACTCGCAAATCTTGCGCACGTTGGTGTTCAATTTCCAGATGAACTTCAATCTCCTGGATGGCTACATCGAGGGGAAAAATGATCGTATCTTCCGTTTCTTCAAGATCGGGCAGCAGTTTTTGAACACGATGTTCTATGAAGAGAACTTCTGGATTTGGCTGAACAATTTGATTCGTTACGAAATCGAGTGCGCGGAAGGCATTGATACGGCCGTTTCCATACCACACCGAATGACCATTAACATAGTCACCCCCTGCCTCGTCAATTTTATCCGCCGTATCCATCATAATCTGCTTCACTTCAACCGCCGTCAAGTTCTCATCGAGTGAAAGCATCAGCGCCGCCTGTCCAGCCGCCAATGGTGTTGAGCTGGAAGTCCCCCCAAACTCGAAGGTATAGTCACCACCCGAATACCCCATGATGCCCCGCCGGTCAGTTGTCACAATTTTACGTCCTGGAGACCCACTAGAAGGCGCACAAAAGGCCAGTTCTGGACCAAAATTACTGTAGGATGAGCGTTCGTCTTGGCTGTTAGATGCCGCCACGGCAATGACATCTGGGTGCAACGCAAATCCCTGGTGAGACACACGACCCCTTTTCACACCATCCAAAGGACGATTCTCGTTTCCAGCCGCAAAAAGAATCACACATCCTTTACCATTGCTGCGGCCATGGGTCGCGGCATAGTGTATGATCCCATGAATTTTGGTGGAGAGTGGGAAATCCCATGCAGCCGCCGACCAGCTACAGCTAATCACATCTGCATGATGGTCAATTGCATGTTTGAACAATGCCACCACAGCATTATCAGACAGCATCATGGCCATTCGAACCGGCATAAAGGCGCAACCGGGAGCCAGCCCGACAACGCCAATGCCATTTTCTTCGGCAATCGCCACACCAGCGCAGGCCGTGCCGTGATTATCATTCCAAAACACGGGGTCTGGGTCCGTGTCATCTTGCAAAAAATCACGTGGGGTCACGATTTTGCCAAAAACATTAAAATCAGGATGTTCTAGATCAAAGCCATCATCCATCACACACACGTTAATGCTGCGGCTGCCTCGCGTAAAGGTCCAGGCAGCTTCTGCTTTCACATCGGCACCGGCGACAAGCCCGACCCGATCGCCTGGATTGTTCAGATGCCATTGCTCGGTGTAAAGTGTGTCGGTAGGAATATGTTTCAGAGCCACCTGAAAGCTCAGATCTGGTTCGGCCGTTACGATTTCAGACCGTTGTTGTAATTTGTAAGCGATTTTTAGCGGGTTCTCTTTGGATTTTTCAGTCAGCTTAACCGTCATACCGTCTGGCAAATAGTCAAGATGTTCAACAATTTCCAGGCCGAATTCTGCCAAAATTGCTTCTCGCTTTTGCTGAGACAGGGTGGGCGCAAACTGAATAGTCAGCGTGCCCACCGGAATCATCGCTCCTTCTGGTGAGTCTTCGATGCGATAGGTATGCGTCACAACCTCAGCCACTTCTGTGGCTCGCATTTCATCCACTGTGTTTTCAAGCATCATGGCTTCGGCAACTGTAAACAGGTCGAGTCTTTCTTGTTTATCAGAATCGATGTGATTAACGGCCGTTTTGATTTCACCCACAGCGCTTTGCAACGCTTCTGGGCTGCGCGCCTCACCCGCTTTGAGACGAACCGCAAATTGATCCGGTACTTTTTCATACACAACTTCCCGGCTTCCTCGCTTCAGCACAATTTTGTTTGAAGATTTTGATGAATCTTGCTTTGAGTTTTTGTCACTCATGCGAATCTCCTCCCTTAATATTGAGGATGGGGCCGGTGTGATAAGCAATCATTTCAGCAGGTTTATTGACGTAAGCAACCGTCAGTAATTCATATCGGCCTACATCTGGTATGGGCAATACCATGCGAACTTGATAGTCAAGTTTGCCAGCTTGAAACTTTTGTTGGCCCATTTCTACAAAATTTATGATTTGACTATTCATCAAATCTAATGTTTGAATTTCGACCTGAAAGGGAATCTGCTTGTTTACAATAGACTGTGCGCCACCCCCTGCAACGGCAAGCTGCACCTCAATCATAAATTCATCTGCCGGCAAATCTGGTGCCGATACTGTATTCACATCGACAACCTGCAAGCGTGCTGCTTGAGATTGGGCAGCATGGGTAATGTCTGCAACTGGTTCTTCTTTTTGTTTTTCTTTTGGTGGTGCCTCTTTTGGCAATTCTTCTTTTAACAATTCTGCTTCAGGTTCATCAGGAAATTGAGCCTGTTTGATAATCCATTCAGCCCAAACGGCCGTTTCCGTCCCATCTAATTTCACTTCTTCCCCCGACTCCTCATGATATAGGTACGTTTGCCATTCCTTGATACCTTGTTCGGGAACGAGATAGTCAAAGAACAGCGAAAAACCTGCATGTTGATGCCGGTTTTTCTCACGTGAACCAACGCGTGGCGCACTTTTGGCAGCAGGTTTGGAATTTTTTGTTTTCTGCTGTGGTGCTGCTTTTTGGTTTGTAGATTGACCCAGCACTTTCGCTTGCCCAATCCAATCGTTCGCTTCAATCCTTTCAGGCGAAACTTTGACATTGGCTTTATTTGCCAGGGCAATTGAGAGCTGCTGTGGCGAATACCGGGTCAAATCAGCAAATTGGTTGATTCCTATTTGATTGAGTGCTCTGGCAAAGGTTGGACCGATTCCGCTAATTGATTCCAGGTTATCGTTTTGACTTTTCGATAGCGTAGCTATGTTTTCACTGGCATTCATCATTTTTACTCCCTGGTTATCATTGCAACACAATGAGCACCCGGGCATGACCAGCTTCAACATCATTTAAGCTTTGAAGCTGGCTACCCGGGTGTATTCATCTGCAATGATTTCCCTATGCAGGGTAAATCATAAAGCGATTTGGTGCATCGTGCTGAATTTCCGGAGGCACATTGCCAAAGATAGAGATTTCGTTGTCAACATCTACATGATGCGTTGCAAAAGCAGAATACGGTTGTGGTGATTGAACAATGTCTGCAGTAACATTCAGTTCAAATAACTGCGGAGATGTTACTGGAGGTACCACAAAGAACGTTGGAACAATAACCAAGGGAGCCAATCCCAACGTTAAGTTAATAGTACTACTTGGACCAGGTGCAACTGTCGTCAAATTCATCACATCAAAATTGACCTGTAAATCGTTGCCATTAAGTTGAACTGTTGGCGGGACCGCATACCCACAAGCGATAGAAGGAATTGGGTTAACCCAAACCAACGCCAAAAATGCGCCAATTGTCAATGTTCCTGGGCCGCCACTGCGGAGAATTTTATCGGGTGTACCAATCCACGGCGGTGGCGTAATCATCAATTCAAACGGGGAAAACGACAGTACATCAAACGCATTGTATCCTGCGGGACATCCGAGCCAGGGTTGGGTTGTTGGTTGGCCCATTGCCAATTGTACATCACCAATCTTTGGACGTTGTTCCTCAATCAAGCGTTGTGTATAACGCTCAACTTGATGAATAAGAACTGGCTTGTAATCTTCCAACCACATATTGAAGTTGTCCATCAAATCCTGAGGGACATCAATGGCTGTGCCACGTGTCATAGTCGCACCAAGCTCTTGTGCAGCAACAACTTTGATACCGCTGGGAACCTTTCGCTTTGCTGCCCGA
The DNA here is from genome assembly GCA_008501785.1 of Chloroflexota bacterium. Next base: position 2,226 of record QQUD01000512.1, on the reverse strand, counting down.
TCAACAACTGCGGCTGCTTCTTTCAAAGCTGCTTTGCCATTTCCTTTGTGCAAAGTGACTTCTTCTTTAACTTGCATAGACATTTTGTTTCTCCTAACTAAAACTAGTATTTCGCCCAAAAAAATTGATGGATATCATAACGGCAGCGAAACACTTAAACTGAAACAAATTACCGTCATTATCACCCATCAAAATGCGTTTGTTTCAGTAATAATTGAATAAAAACCGACACTATTCGTGAGTACTCGCTGGTTTTGTAACAAACGACACTCAATTCAAACTCAAAACGCACTCAATTGTGGCACTCAATTAAATTGATTGAGGGATTTATGCGATTAAACGGGGTGGGGAAATAGAAACGGCCGTTTGGTAAAAACGGCCGTAAAACTTTCAACAAAATATATTCAGGAGGCTCCCAGTTACAACAAATACGTCTTTTCTACCTACTGTTCCTGGCGATTTCGGTACAAATTCGGATCAACAACTTCAGCCATCACCCGACTATCTAGATTGCCACCCAAAAATTGAGTCACTTTTTCAGCATTTACTAACGGGTCTGCTAACATTTCAGAATAATTGACAAATAACGTACTCACATTCGTTTGCGCGTGCAACCAGCCAAACACCTGTTTTAAGTGCTTTTCAAATAGGCCAGCCAATTCCTCATCGCTCACCTCATTCGGATTTTCACCCCGGCGCAGCAGCATCTTTTTCTGTGACGCCAAAATTTCATCCAAATTTCGCCGCATAAAAATTACCCGGTACTCATAGTTTGGCGGCAAATGTTTTAAAAGTTGAGAAATCACCTTCACTGCTTTCCCATCAGCATCTGGCAGCCATGCGATATCATCGGGAAGCTTCTTTACCCGCTCAAACTCATAATATCCTTTTGGATTGTCAGTATCCGCTTTCCGTTCTTTATCCGTTAGCGGGGGAATCCCACCTGTTTCCAACATTTTCATCATCATCGACGTTCCCGAACGTGGTAAGCCAGAAACCACCGTGACAACTTTTTTTTCATTAGCGCTAAATAGTTTTTTCAAAAAGCCTTTCATCATCATAGTCCTTCACCGCCCTGCCAGGCAAGGGGTGAAACAATTGAGTCGTAAATTAATTCGCCACCCCTTGCCTGGCAGGACTCGCTACAAATTTTATATTCATTTCTACCCCATTTCCTCTTGAGTTACAATAGGGCTAATTGATCAAAAAATGGAGGAATGTTGTGGCGCGAAAAACTGTTGGTTACGTACATATGGAATGGACTTGCCCCAACTGCGGTAGTCGTAACCCTGGCACCGAAACAATTTGTGGCAATTGCGCCACGCCTCAACCAGATGACGTGCAATTTGAGCAAGTTGCTCAAGAAAAAATAATCACCGATGAAAAACTGATCGAACGTGCCAAAGCAGGTCCCGATATTCACTGCCCCTTCTGTGGCACACGTAATCCTGCCAATGCGACGCAATGTAGTTCCTGTTTTGGTGATTTAAGTGAGGCAGAAGCACGACAATCAGGACAAACAGTTGGCGCACATAGCACAAAAGCAGTTCCTGATGTTCAATGTTCGCACTGCGGCACAATGAATATCGGCACCGCCACTCACTGCATCAATTGTCAATCTACATTACCCAAAAAGAAACCGGCACAACCTGCTAAATCAATTCCAAGAGCGCTTCCGGCTCGTCCACAGCGTAAGATTAGCCCGTTGTTGTTGATCGTCCTCTTCATCGCCATAGCTGCCTGTGCTGTTTTCTTTTTCTTGTCCATGAAAACTGAGGAAACAATCGGGCGCGTCTCGAATGTGTCGTGGGAACGAACTGTTTCAATTGAAGGCCTGGTTCCCGTTGAACGAGAAACCTGGGAAGATGAAATCCCGGTGGATGGTTTGGTTGGCGGCTGTCAGGAAGAGGTCCGCTACACATCAAATTTCCCTGAACCTAATTCTCAGGAAGTTTGCGGCACGCCTTACACGGTAGATACTGGCTCTGGTGTAGGTGAGGTCGTGCAAGATTGTGAATATTTGGTTTATGATGATTATTGTTCGTTTACGATTGATGAATGGCGCGTTGTCGATCAGGTTAGCACCAGCGGCAACAATTTTGCGCCAGAATGGCCCACGCCAAATTTGGGGCTTGAGCAGCGTGAAGGGGACTATGAAGAGATGTACACGGTGGTGATTGACACAGACGGTTGAAGCCTGCTTCCCCTGGTACTGGTGTTATTGCT
>QQUD01001008.1 GCA_008501785.1 Chloroflexota bacterium | reverse complement strand
CACATCAATCCGCTCAGAGAGCGACTTTTCAAACCCATCCAGCTCATTTTTTGCAGGGTCTGTTATCACCGGTTTGTTTGAAACGGCAACCGCACCCCCATGCGTTCGTTCAATTTTTCCTTCGGCAAACAGACGCTGCAAATCCCGCCGAATCGTTATTTCAGAAACATTGCACTGTTCCCCCAACAGCTTAACCGTCTGAAAACCATATTCGTGCAGCAATGATTCAATTTTTTTTAAGCGATTTTTGGTGCGGCGATTTATACTCATGATTTTGTATCTCTTTATCGAAAGTGTTTTTGGCTACTAAAAAATACACGTCATTTCGAACCCGTCAGGCTGCGCTCAGGGCAGGTCGTCTTCAAAGGACTCACAAAGAAACTCACATCATTTCGAACCCGTTCGGCTGCGCTCAGGGCAGGCTGTCTTCGAAGTGAGAAATCCCCCTGAGGTAGCCAAAAGAAGGTGATTTCTCAGGGGAACTTCGAAATGACAATCTCAAGACGAGTTTCTTCTTTGATATTTGTTAAGCCTTCCTGGCATTGGTTACTCAAAATGAACAAATGCATGTCAAATTATGAACGAATTCAATCAATTTTGTCAAATTTAATCACTAAATGAACAAGCCGCACGTCTTTTTCGCTCATTTTCTGTATACTTTGCACCAATCTGATCAGATACCACTTGTAAAAGTCATTCTAATCAGCTAAGGAGGTACATCTACTGACAAGGAAGAGAGCCACATTTTCATTTTTACTGAATTTCCCCAAATTTATGTTTCCCTATTCTGGGAGGAGAGAGATGCTTAAAAAAATTAGCCCAATTTTACTTTTATTCACAGCGTTATTCTTTGCATTATCTGCCTGCACAACAGCAGATGAACCAGTTGAATCAGACCCTGTGTCGGAAGAACAAGCCGCAACAGAAATAGAGACAGGGACAGAGACAGAAGCAGAAGAGCCTGCCGCAGCACCAGAATCAAACGACTATCTGATTGCAGGCGTTGTTTTCCAGAGCGACACTTTTATGCAGTTGATACAAGCCGGGTTTGAACAAGCTGCTGAAGATGCCGGTGCCGAACTGCTCCTGGGCAACACCGAAAACGATCTGGCGAAAGAAAGCGACATGATTGACGATTACATCACGCGTGGCGTCGACGCGATTGTGATCACGCCCATTTCGGCCGATGGGTCCACGGCGTCATTAAAACGCGCCAAAGAAGCAGGCATCACCATCATCTGCTTTAACACTTGCGTCACCGAAGAAGGGATCGCCTCGGCGTTTCTGGTCACAGAAAACATTGACCTGGGGTTGAAGAGTGGTGAAGCGGCAGCGGCATTTATCGAAAACGAACTGGGCGGCGAAGCTAAAATAGGGTTACTCAACTGCGACCCCTTCCCCGAGGCGTGTGACCCTCGTAAAGATGGTTTTGTCGGTGAAGTTACCAAACTACCCGGTGTCGAAGTGGTTGCCGACCAAACAGGCTTCATTGCTGATGAAGCACTGTCAGTTTCCGAAGCAATGCTGCAAGCCAATCCCGAAATCAACATCCTCTGGGGCGCAAACGAAGGCGGCACCGTTGCCCATGTGTTGGCCGTGCAATCTTCTGGGGTGCAGGGCGAAGTCTTCGTTTTTGGCACCGACATGAACAACCAGATGGCCCAAATGCTGCAATCAGACGACAATGTTTTGCAAGGCGTTACCGGTCAAGCACCATTCCAAATGGGTGTCGATTCCTTGAATCTGGCGCTTGAGATGCTGGATGGCGGCTCGATTGAATACAATCAAACTACCCCCACCATCTATTTTGGCGGTGGCAATGATGGCTTGATTAACCAATTCGTGGAAACGGAAGGCAAGGCTATTTTTGACACATCGGCCACACCTGTTTCTGAAGCACCGGCCAACGCGCCAGCAGATGATCTAGTGATTGCGGGTGTTGTTTTCCAAAGTGATACGTTTATGCAGTTGGTTCAGGCAGGTATTCAGCAAGCCGCTGACGATTTAGGTGCCGAACTGATTTTGGGCAACACGGAAAACGATCTGGCGAAAGAAGGCGACATGATCGACGATTACATCACGCGTGGTGTGGATGCGATTGTGATTACGCCCATTTCGGCTGATGGCTCTACGGCTTCTTTGAAACGTGCGCAAGAAGCAGGCATTACGATTATTTGCTTCAACACCTGCGTTAACGAAGAAGGGATCGCCTCGGCCTTTTTGGTCACTGAAAACATTGATTTAGGGCTGAAGAGTGGTGCAGCCGCTGTTGAATTTATCGAAACTGAGCTGGGTGGTGAAGCCAAAATTGGTTTGCTGAACTGTGACCCATTCCCCGAAGGCTGTGACCCACGCAAAGAGGGCTTTGTTGGCGAAGTCTCCAAGCTGCCTGGTGTTGAAATTGTGGCAGATCAAACTGGCTACATTGCCGACGAGGCGCTCCCTGTGGCCGAAGCAATGCTGCAAGCGCATCCTGACATCAACGTCCTCTGGGGTGCAAACGAAGGTGGTACGGTTGGTCATGCACTGGCTGTGCAATCTTCTGGGCTGCAAGGTGAAGTATTCGTGTTTGGCACCGACATGAACAACCAGATGGCGCAAATGCTGCAATCTGGCGACAACGTATTGCAAGGGGTTACCGGCCAGTCACCGTTCCAAATGGGTTATGACGCAATGAACGTAGCCTACGCTGTTTTGTCTGGTGATTCGGTTGAATACAATCAAAAGACCCCAACCATCTACTTTGGCCGTGGGAATGATGAATTGATTGATTCGTTTGTTGATACTGAAGGCAAAGCGGTATTTGAAGAATAATTCTAGTAGGAAGTGGATGAAATATGAGTCTTCAAAATTTTAATCGGTAATGACGACATCGAATGAATTCGACGTCTGAATTTGAAAACATGCTTATGAACCTTCATAAAATAAATCGGTAATGGTAGGGGCGAAGCAATCGGCCACGATCTAAACCGAGCGAACGGCCATCTCTCCGATTGCCTCGCCCGTTTGCTCAATTTCGGGCGAGGCGGCAGCGAGACAAGACCATTTGCTTCAGAGAAAATCTTTCGCCGCCGCCTCGCCCCTACCGAATCTATTACCAAAATAATTTTTTAACTTTCATAAACATGTTTGAATCCGGTAGACTCAAAAATCATTTTGGGTGTAAGCGATAATCGATCTAATTTCTTAACTTTCATAGTTCATCCGCTCTTTTAAAAAGGGTTGCAAACTAAATGCCACCTATCTTGACAATTAACAAACTAAATAAGCAATATCCAGGCGTGAAAGCACTGGATAATGTTGATTTTTCCATTAATCCGGGTGAAGTCCGCGCCTTGTTGGGCAAAAATGGGGCTGGCAAATCGACGCTGATTAAAATCCTCAGCGGGGCGGTGCAGCCGGATAGTGGCGAGATTTTTATTAACGAAAAAGCGGCCACGATTCAAAGCCCGCGAGATGCATTTGAATTGGGCATTGGCACGGTGTACCAGGAGATGAGTCTGGTGCCAGGGCTGACCGTGGCCGAAAACATTTTGCTGGGACGCTGGCCGATTAAGTCACAGGTGGGCCTCTCGTTTATTGATCGCAAAAAGATTCGGCAGCAGGCGCAAAAGGCGCTGGATCAGCTTGAAGTTGAGCTGGATTTAAACGCACAGGTTTCGCGGCTGAATGTGGCACAGCAGCAGTTGGTGGAGATTGCGAAGGCGATTTCGTTTGATCCACCGGTGCTGGTTTTAGATGAGCCGACCAGTGCGCTGCCCTCAGAAGAGGTGGAGATTTTGCATCGCGTGGTGCGGCGATTGGCAGCCAAGGGGCGGGCAATCATGTACGTAACACATCGTTTGCAGGAGATTCCGCATGTGGCTGACAGTGTGACGGTGCTGCGTGATGGCAAACTGGTGGGCACGATTCCGGTAGCCGAAGCCAGTCCTGAAAAGATTGCGCAAATGATGATTGGCACCGACTGGACACGCAGTCAGTTTAGGCAAAATGGCGAACCGGGTGAAGTAAAACTGGCTGTACGTAATTTGTGCCAGGGTGAAACGCTGCGAAATGTGTCGTTTGAGCTGCGGGCTGGTGAAGTTTTGGGCATTGCGGGCTTGCTGGGGTCGGGGCGCACAGAGCTATTGCGCACGATTTTTGGCCTGGACAGTTTTGACAGTGGCGAGATTGTGGTGCAGGAAACGGCCGTTTCCCACCTCACCCCCCGCAAAATGAAAACCCTCGGAATTGGCCTCACCCCCGAAGACCGCCGCCGCCAGGGGCTGGTCATGCCATTTTCGGTAAAACACAATTTAACCCTCGCCAGCCTAAATCGCGTCAGCAAACAAGGCATTCTGCAAGGGAAGAAAGAAACCCAGGTTGCCAACGGGATGGTAGCCAAGCTCGATGTAAAAACGGCGCATTTAGGCGTGAGAACCGAAACATTGAGCGGTGGCAATCAGCAAAAAGTAGTAGTCGGCAACTGGCTCAATACCCATCCTGAAATTTTGATTATGGACGAACCTTCGCGAGGAATCGACATTCAGGCGAAGGAACAAATTTTTAAATTAGTGCGCGAATTAGCGCGAGATGGTTTAGCTGTTTTGATGGTCTCCTCAGAAATCGAGGAAGTATTAGACGTGGCTGACAGAATTATTGTCATGAACAGCGGGACGATTACACACGAACTGAACAGCGCAGAAACCAATATCGAAGCATTACTGAGTCTGGCAATGGAGGAGATCACGCATGACTAATCAGACAGAAGCCGCACCAACCCAAAATCGGTTAAAGGACATACTTTCCCGTTCCGGGTTGTTAATCGGCTTAATTTTACTGTTCATTTTGCTGTCGGTGTGGGCACCTAACTTTCTCACACCGCGCAATCAATTTAACGTGCTGCGAGCGGTGGCGTTTAACGGCATTATCGCCTGTGGCATGACATTTATCATCATCTCGGGTGACATTGACGTGAGTGTGGGGTCGGCCGTGGCGTGGGCCTCGTCGCTGCTTGGCATTTTGGCAATTAAACAGGGGTGGCCTTTGGGCATCGCCGTGATTGTGGTGTTGATTCAAGGGGTGATCATCCATGCAATTGCTGGTTTTATTCGCGTAAAGTGGAATATTCCCGCCTTTGTGGTTTCGCTGGCGCTGTTTATGAGTTTGCGCGGCGCGGCGAGACTGATCACGAACGCTTATCCGATCACTCCATTTCCAGATGGGTTTAATTTTTGGGGAGGCGGCTATATTGCGGAAGTGATTCCGGTGCCTGCGGTGATTATGCTGCTGGTGTTTATTGTTTTCTATTTTTTGAGTACGCGGACGGTATACGGCCGTTCTGTCTACAGCGTCGGCGGCAACGAAGAAGCAGCACGGCTCTCCGGCATCCCCGTATGGCGCACACGCATCACCACCTTTGCCATTACTGGCTTCCTAGCTGCGTTCAGCGGCATCATCCTCTCGTCACGCATCATGTCTGGCTCCTCCAACATTGGTGAAGGGCTAGAATTTGACGTAATTGCGGCAGTCATCATCGGTGGCACCAGCTTGATGGGCGGCGAAGGGTCCATTTTGGGGACATTGCTCGGGGTTTTGTTTATTGGTCTGCTCAGTAACGGCATGGTGCTGTTGGGCATTACGCCGTTTGCACAGGAAGTAGTGCGTGGGTTGATTATTTTGTTCGCTGTTTTGATCAGCGCCTTGCAAGCATCAGGCAAAAAGTGATCTCAAGATGAATAAGTTTGACTTGCTTGCCTACAAAAGCATTTTCGAAAAAGAGTTGAAAGAAAACATTCTCACCTACTGGATGACATATGCAATTGACAAGGAGCCTGATGATTTTTATGGGGCGGTAAACATCAAAAACGAACCGGTGCTAACAGCCAATAAATCTTGTGTGCTGATTACGCGCATTTTGTGGACGTTTGCGGCGGCTGCCAGGATGTTTGGGGATGAAAGGTATACGGCCGTTTCCAACACCGCCTACCAAGTCCTCATCACCCAATTTTGGGATGCCGAGCTTGGCGGATTTTACATGGAAGTGGCACCCAATGGGCAAGTAGCTAACGACATCAAACACACCTACATTCAAGCCTTTGCCATTTATGCCCTGTGCCAATATTACCAGCTCAACCAGAACGAAGCGGTGATGTCCCTCATCCAAAAGTCGTTCGCCTTGTTTGAAGAAAAAACAAAAGACCCTACACATCCGGGCTATCTAGAAGCATTCACACGCGCTTGGCAGCCGATCACCGAAAATCGGATGGCCGACAACAATGAGCCGAAATCAATGAATACACATCTGCATGTGCTCGAAGCATATGCCGCCTTGCACGATGTGTGGCCCAATCCGTTGGTAGAAAAACGGCTGCGAGAACTGCTGCTGCTCTTTTTGGACAAAATCATTCGAGAGTCAGGTCATTTGGGCGTTTTCTTTAATGATGATTTTAACGAAACGGAACGCTCGCAAGGCATTTGCTCGTTTGGGCATGACATCGAAGCGTCCTGGCTGCTTTGCGAAGCGGCCGACTCGTTGAAAGACACGAGCATCCAGACGCGGATTCGTGACGCGGCGATCAAAATGCTTGATGCCGTGGAGCGGGTTGGTTTTGACAAAGATGGCGGCTTGTTTCTGGAATCTTACCGGCATGGCAGCCATGTACGCACCAATAAACATTGGTGGCTGCAGGCCGAAACGCTGGTTGGTTTTATGAATGGCTTTGAGCTGACTGGAAATTCGCATTATTGGGAGAATGTCGTTCTTAGCTGGGACTTTATTAATCAATTTGTGATCGATCATGAAGGGGGTGAATGGTTTACGAAGGTGAACCGGTTGGGCCAGCCGTTTTTGGCTGAGCCAGAAGACGACCCATCCCCCTACTACCGCAATGATTGGAAAGTTGACCCGTGGAAATGTCCGTACCATAACGGCCGTTCCTGCATGGAAATGATCCAGCGTATTGACAAACTTACTGCGCAAATAGGAGATTGAAATGTCAGAAACCATGAATTCAATTGAAAGAACCAAAACCGTGTTGCAAGGCGGCATCCCAGATCGGGTTCCTGTCGATCTGCACAACTTCATGATGACCGCCGAGGCATCCGGCATCCCCTTCCCCGAATTTTTTCAGAATGGCGAAGCGATGGCCGAAGCACAAATCAAAGCGTGGCGCGAATTTGGGCATGATGTGGTGCTAGTGGAAAACGGAACGGCCGCTTTAGCCGAAGCGTGTGGCTGCCATGTCGAGTACATGGATGGCAGCGCACCGGTCACCCACGGCGGCGCAATCCAATCGCTGGACGACATCGACAAATTAGTGATCCCCGACCCATTCAAAGTCCATCCGCTCAAAGAAAACCTGAAAGCGACCAAAATCATCGCCGATGAGATTGGCGACAAAGCTTTTATCATGGGTCGCGCCGATCAGGGGCCATTTTCATTAGCCTCCATGCTGTTGGGCATGGATGTCTTTTTGCTGGAATTGGGTCGCAGCCAAGAAAAAGAAGGCCGCCGCAGACGCCGTCGCAGCGTCGTAGACACGGCTGACTTGTCTAAAAAGCTGCATCAACTGCTAGAGTTTAGTCTGGAAGTGACCAGACGTTACGCCTACGCCCAAATCGAAATGGGTGCTCACATGACATCCATCGGCGAATCCCTGTCTGGCCCCGACGTTTGTTCCCGCGCATCTTATCTGGAATATGAATGGGGCTACGCGAAGCGGCTAGTAGACGCGTTAAAAGATAACAATATTCCATTGGCTTATCACATTTGTGGTGACGCAACCGACATTGTGGGTGATATGGTAAAAACCGGCGCAGCCATTTTGGAACTGGATTACAAAATCGACATGCCTAAGGTCAAAGAACTGGTGCGCGGCAAAGCCACCGTGCTGGGACCGATTGATCCCAGTGACGTGATGGCGCTGGGCACACCAGAACTAGTCACAGAAAAGGCAAAAGAAGCGATTGAAGTTTTAGGCGCGGATGGCGGTCTCATTTTGGGACCGGGCTGTGCCTTGCCTCCCAAAACCCCACCGGAAAATGTACATGCACTGATTGCGGCGGCGAGGGAATACGGCCGTTATCAATAAGGCTAATTATGCAAAGGCGCAAAGGTGCAAATATAAAAGAGAGTCTTCAGGAATTCAGGGGGAGTGGAGGCTTTAGCCGGTTCTCACAAGACCGTTCCGGCTAAAGCCTCCACTCCAAACCCCACGAAATCCCAAAAGCCATAAAATCTTGGCGGCTTTGCACCTTTACATGCGTCAAAATGAACCCAACACCCCTATAACGAGAGAGGAACCAACCATGACTGAAGTAGAAATTGTTCTGAGCGAATTACCCCTGGATGAATTGTACGAGCTAATGAGTGAAGACCTGTATGACGGTTACACCGAAGAAATTGCCGAAGAAGTTCAAGAAGTCCTGTCACGCGGCATTACCCCCTACGAGGTACTCACCAATGGCCTCATGGCCGGGATGGATGTGGTGGGTGTGGATTTCCGTGATGGCGTTTTGTTTGTGCCAGAAGTCTTGATGGCTGCCAAAGCGATGAAAGCGGGCATGAACATATTGCAGCCCTTACTGGCCGCAACCGGCGCGCCAAAAGCAGGCACCTTGGTGCTTGGCACTGTCAAAGGCGACATCCACGACATTGGCAAAAATTTGGTTTCCATGATGATGGAAGGCGGCGGCTTTAAAGTCATCGACTTAGGTATCAACATTGATGTTGAAGAATTTTTGGCGGCAGTTGAGGAGCACAAACCCGACTTTTTGGGCATGAGTGCCTTGTTGACCACCACCATGCCATACATGAAAGTGGTAATTGAGGCGCTTAAAGAAAAAGGGATTCGTGACGATGTATTGGTCCTCGTGGGTGGTGCGCCGGTGAATGAGGCATTTGCCGAATCCATTGGCGCAGATGCCTATTGTGCAGATGCAGCCGTGGCTGTAGAAACGGCAAAGAAGATGATGCAAATACACAAAACGGCCGTTTGATGTAGAACTATTTATGTTGTCAGTCTAAAAGGTATGCTCAACCGGGAAAATTATAGCCCCAATCTATCGATATTGATAAACTATGGTTTCAAAGAATTTACTTAAATAGCACTAACCATATTATTAAAGGGCACTTAAAATATTTCGATGAACAAGAACAGCTATCAGACATTGCATAAACCAGCTACAAAATTTGAAACAAGAGAAGCATACCTGGAACATGAACTGACAATTATGGAACCCAGGAAATGGAGGCTCAACCTGCCTCGGCGGGACTTCAACTTTGAGATTGAAGACATTACACCCGCCATTGCAGGCACTATCGGCAAAGTTGTGATGACAACAGCCATCGTGACCGTCTTCGCCACAGGCTACGGTCTATCTGCAGAATTTATTGTGGAAAATGTCCGCTTCGAAATGCTCATCGCTTCACTATTCTTCGTCATCCTCCTCTCAGGTTTTTTTGTTCCACGAGCAAACCTGGCTGGTTGTCATGGTCCGCTGATTCCGCTCATCCCATTAATTGTCTTATCGGGTGGGCATCCACTGGCTCTAGGCATCATGGTTGGCGTGTTTGGTTTACTGCTGGGTCTAACGAAAGGGGGGTCTACACTGGTCAGATTGACCGGGGATGGTGTGCGCGGTGGACTGCTTATCTATCTTGGTATGGTCGGGCTGATAGGGCAGATGAACGCCCTACGAAGCTGGTCTAATGAAGTGGGTACTGAAGCCATCTTTCTTGTTGTCATGGTCATGACAATTCTTACCTATGCCTACTTGATTCGAATCAATAAACGCTGGCTGGCAATTCCGTTATGCTCTCTCATTGCATTGGTTGTGGCTTTGGCCATGGGCGCACCCTTCCAATTTTCGACCACACCTGGTATTCCTAACATGAATCCATTTTACTGGTGGGGAACAGATACCGGCTGGATGCTGGGATGGCCCAACCTTTCCCACTTCATCGCCGTATTGCCATTTGCCATTCTGGCCGTGTCTATGTGGCCACCCGATTTTTTGGGGCATCGTGTATTTCAGGAACAGAATTATCCTGCCGGTTCAGAAAAAGTATTGATGGATGTGGATGATACGATGACCGTTAGTTCGCTGCGTCAAATTGTTGGCAGTGTATTTGGGGGCGGCAATCTGGCTTCTTCCTGGGGTACATACATCATTCCGGCGGCCATTGCCAAACGACCGATACCGGCCGGAGCCATACTAACCGGTATTCTGTGTATTCTGTTTGTTGTAATTGGCTACCCGATGGATATTGCTGCCTGGGCACCAGTATTGCGTGTGGCGTTAATTGTAGGAGTCTTTGTACCACTAATGGAAGTTGGTGCACAGTTGATCACGAATATAACACAAGCCCAAAGCGGTGGGCTTTGCATTATCGGCTCTGCATTAGTGAATCCTGTTTTCGGTTGGTCTTTGGCATTGCTGCTGACAAATACAAATTTGGTAGGGGACAACGCACGGTCCATAAATTTGCCTAAATCCAAACGACTTCTGATTCCAATTGTGACGTTTATTATTTGTACGGTTGCGATGGCTGTTGTTGGCTTGCTTCCAGGCATTCCGGCAATGATCAACGTTGGTGGGTAGCTTCGCCTCGCTCTGATCGGTCAGTCTTTATCATCGGTCTTATAACTGCTTCTTTAGACATTGCTTTGCACAAGTAAGGGTAGGGAAACGGCCGTTTCCCCCTTATAATATCATAAAGCTGTTGTCGGTTGGTTGAAATGATGAGAAATCCTTGGGTCATCATGCCAAAAGATGAGGAGGTGTTCTCATGAAGATCACATATCTTTTTCGCTTACAGGCCCTTTTAGCAGCCCTTTATGCAATTGGTTTGGTGCTAATACCTCAAATAATTATTGGATTTAGATTTTTGTAGGCAATAGCAAAGATAACAAACCATATTGCACTGCGCACAAACAAAACGATTACGGTTCGCATTTCATAACTGCCACCGTTCAAAATATGTAGACCAAAAAAGGCCAGGATAATCAGGGTGGCGATGGCAATCAATAGAGATAACCATATTGACCAGCGTTGTGAAGTCCACAAGCCCACGCCAGCTATTACATAGGCAAAACCAGCCAAAAAATTAAACACGACCACAATTGTGACATAGTTGCCAGCAAGTTTCTGCGCTTGCGCATTTAACAACACACTCCCGCCTGATAGGATGGTCAGCAGCCCAAACAAAACAGCAAAAATAGATGCGGCGCTGGCCCACTGAGATCTTGTTACTTCAATAGATGTCATTTTATCCTCCTGCCAATAAGGTGATGCTATTCACTGTAGAAACCAAAAAGGCGCCAAGCATGCAAAGTAACCGCCCTGCGTCTCCACGCCTCGACATCAAGAAACCCGGTTTTTTCTGAAAAAACCGGGTTTCTCAAATGCCTCTCTTCTCACTAACTCAAATTCTCAAAAATCCCCGCAGCGCCCATGCCACCGCCGATGCACATCGTCACCATCCCAAACTGGGATTGACGCCGCTTCATTTCATTGATGATCTGCACCGTCAGTTTCGCGCCCGTGCAGCCCAGCGGATGCCCCAGCGCAATCGCGCCACCATTCACATTTGTGCGCTCCTCATCGAGCTTTAGCTCACGAATAACAGCAACTGATTGTGCGGCAAACGCTTCATTCAATTCAATCAGGTCAATGTCCTCCAGGCCCATGCCCGTCCGTTTCAGCAAGCGCGGCACGGCACTAATCGGCCCCACGCCCATAATCTCAGGACGCACGCCACCCACATTAAACCCAACAAACTTCACCAGCGGTGTTAGTCCGAGCGCTTCCGCTTTGCTGCGTTCCATCACAATCACGCCAGCCGCGCCATCACTCAGCGGTGACGCATTCCCCGCCGTCACCGTGCCACCCTGCATAAACACAGGTCGCAGCTTCGCCAATCCTGCCACCGATGTACCCGGACGTATGTGTTCATCTCGGTCTAACACAACCGTGCGGCTGACTGGGCCATTGGGTCCTGGCGTTACTTCTTCTACTTCAAATGGCAAAATCTCTTCCTGAAAAATGCCCTTTTCATAAGCAGCAACCGCTTTTTGATGACTGCGGGTTGCAAATTCGTCCTGCGCCTGCCGGCTGACTTCAAACTCATCTGCAACACGTTCGGCCGTCAAACCCATGCCCATATACACTTCTGGCGCATTAGCCACCATGTACGGATTTGGGTTCACACGAAAGCCCGTCATCGGCACCAGGCTCATCGTCTCCGCACCACCGGCAATCACCACATCTGCCCCATTCGCAATAATGCGCTCGGCGGCGATGGCGATGGTTTGCAGCCCGCTGGAGCAGAAGCGATTGACAGTCATCCCAGGCACTTCTACGGGTAGTCCAGCACGCAGTGCAATGGAGCGGGCAAAGTTCAGTCCTTGCGCCCCTTCTGGCATCGCACATCCCATAATCACATCATCAACATCGTTCGGGTCCAGCCCTTCTGCCTTGCGCATCAAATCCATAATTACCGCAGCCGCCATCTCATCCGAACGGGTATTGCGCGTGGTGCCCCGCTTCGATTTGCCAACGGCCGTTCTGCTTGCAGCTACAATTACAGCTTCTCTCATGAGTTTATCTCCAGATAATTGTCAATTGTTAATTGTCAATTGACAATTGACAATTAGTTCCGCAGTGGTTTTCCCGTTTGCAGCATGTGCATCATGCGGTTGCGGGTTTTTTCTTCTTTCAGCAGTTCGAGGAACATTTGGCGTTCCAGGTCGAGAATGTACCAGGGGTCTACCCAGGTGCCTGCGCTGAGATCACCACCAGTGAGCACCCAGGCCAGCTTTTCGCTGATCACAGCATCATGTTCGGTGGCGTAGTTACCCCAAACAAAGCCCTGTACACCCAGCTTCAGAGCGTAAAATGCATCTCGACCAGCCGCATAAATCTTTTCGACTTCGGGTGGACGTGCGCCGCTGGCAACCAATTGCAATGCGCGTTCTTTCGCTTTTGCCAGCCGATGATCAGCATTCATAATGATGGTGTCAGTCGGTTTAACGTAGCCAAGTTCCATTGCTTCCCAGGCGCTGGTGCCAACTTTGGCGGTGGCGACCTGCGTAAACACATCTTGTAAAACGGGCAGCACATCGCCGTTTTTGGTTTCCATCACGGGATTGATGCGGCGGCGCAGCAGTTCTTTACAACCACCACCAGCCGGAATCAGCCCCACGCCAACTTCGACGAGACCCATATAGCTTTCGTGGGCTACGACAGATTCCCACCCGGCAATAGCCATTTCTACGCCACCACCGAGCGCCATTTGGTGAACGGCCGTTACCACCGGCTTCGGTGCATGTTGCAAACCAAACGTCAGCTTTTGCAAATTGTGAATCATCGTATTCAAGTCGTCCCAACGTTCACTGCCTGCCGCGACACCTATCGCAAACAGATTTGCACCAACGCAGAAGTTGTCCCCATCATTGCCAATCACCATCGCGTCAAAATCAGTATCTAGGCGTGCCAGCGCCTCATGTCCCAGATTGATAATCAGGTCATCAATCGCATTCATTTTGGCATGAGATTCAAACAGCAGCACGCCA
>QQUD01000952.1 GCA_008501785.1 Chloroflexota bacterium | reverse complement strand
ATTAATAATCCCGACCCGATCATTGAGCAGCCACACCCAAATAAAGCTGGACACACTTAAACCAATAACGACCGGTAAGAAAAAAACGGTTCTAAAAAAGCCGATGCCTTTTAAGGGGAGTTTTACCAGCAAGGCTAAAATAAAGGCCAATACAAATATGAGTGGGGTAACCAGCAGCGTATATTTGGTGGTAAACCATAGACTGGCCCAAAATTGCTCATCGCCAATTAGCTTGGTGTAATTGGCCATTCCGATGAAGCTTTTGCTGCCCATCAGAGGCCAATCATGCAACGACATCCAAGCTGTCATACCCAATGGGATAATAAAAAAGACTGAAACAAACAGTACGCTGGGCAAAATATATAACAAACCAACATTCTGACGATTACCAAATCGTTTCCGAATAGGTGTTGTACTATTTACTGTAGACGCCATTGTCCCCATAATTTAGCCCTTCTTGCTATCATAAAATTTGACATATTTTACATAGCTGTGACGACTGCATCCGTTCATCCGTACAGATCCACGGATGCAGCCCAGATTTATTCAGAATTGGTTTATTAACCAATTTTTGACAAAAGTTATTCACCCATTATTTCGGAGAAGCGTTCTTGAGCATCAGTGATAGCGCCATCAACATCGCCATCAAAGATAGCCTGTTGCATTAAGCCTAACCAGGGGCCGTTGTTATCGTTGAACAATTCATTGTACTTAACGCTGTAGGGCGTTTTTCCAATAGCCATAGCGTTGGCGCTAGTGGACAGGCGTGAGTCTGCTTCAAAATATTCGTTTTCAGCCAGGTCAGTACGGACCGGAAGCGAGTTGTTCTTGGCGTAATGTTCCAGCTGCACCTCATCTGAGTAGAGCCATTCCAGGAATTCAAAAGCTTCATTTACATAGGCAGAGCCTTTAGGAATACCAATGTTGTCTCCACCGGCAAACGACGAGCGTCCACCATCTTGACCGGGCAGATACGTGATACCAAAATCAATGTCGGGATGATCATTTTTCAATAAGGAAATGGCAAAGGCTCCAGAACCAATCATGCCCACTTTACCAGAGGTAAACCCATTGATAAAGTCTGCTCCATTGTCTACCTTCGCACCCTCAGGTACCAAACCCTCATCCCACATCTTTTTGTAGAATTCCAAAGCTGCTTTCACTTCTGGACTATCTACGGTTGGTGTGCTGTAGTCAGCACTCAACAAATCCCCTTCACTGCCCCAAATGTAGGGCATAAAGGTAAATGCATTGCAGCCTGCACACGCTCCCGAAAAGTAGAAGCCATACGTGTCATCGCCTAACTCGTTGATAGCTGCAGCAGCTTCGTATATCTCATCCCATGTTGTTGGCGGGCTGTTGGGGGCAAGTCCGGCTTGCTCAAACAAACCTTTGTTGTAAACCAGTACCGAGCCTTCTGCAGCAAACGGCAAGCCATAAATCTTGCCATCCTCCCATGTGCCCAAGGCCACATGCGCGGGGCTGAGATCGTCTAGGAAAGGCATGCCATTGGCTAGATCTGTAATATCGGTTAACTGCTCTGCTTGCATAAAGGCGGGAGTGTAAATCAGATCAATTGCTGCCAGGTCGGGCGCCTGCCCGCCAGCAATTGCGGTGGCAAATTTGGTGACAAATTGATCGTTGGGAATAACTGTTACTTCGATCTGATTGCCGTGCGTGGCATTCCATGCTTCAACTAGCTGTTCTACGACGCCAGATGTTGCGGCTCTGGTCCAGAACGACAACGTTACAACCTCTCCTTCATCCATCGCTTCCTCGGATGAGGTCTCTGCCGCGGATTCTTCTTGCTGCGCCGAGGATTCCGTTGTATCTGAGGCAACATCTGTTTCCTCTGGCGTTGCACTGCAACCGGCTACCAACAGTGTCAGTAAACCAATCAATACAATAAGCGTTATTTTATTCAAGCGGTTCATTCGTTTCTCCTTTTTTGAGATATTCATTGGGGTTTTACGTCGATTGTAAAAAATGGGTATTGCTTGCTTGATAGGGCGTTAAAATCAATTAGCATATCTCCTTTCCTTAATTTAGGTAAACGTTTACCTAATGAGGTAAAAAAAAATTAAGTTAATGATTCCACAATTTCATATTCAACATTGATATTACTGCTCAGGATATGTCCCACAGGATTGTCGAATGATTAATTCTCCTTTGATCTTCAACTCTTCACTATCATCTATTTCACGGTTAATCAACTTTTTAAGAAGCCTGGCTCCAGCTTGCCCTATTTCATAACGAGGCAAGCTTACGGTTGTAATTGATGGGCGCACAAGAGCGGCAAGTTCTTCATTATCATAACCTACTACAGCTATATCCTCAGGAACACGTAACCCCGCATCTTGAATCGCGTGGATAGCCCCTAATGCCATCCGGTCGTTAGCTGCAAAGATAGCGGTAGGAGGCGAACTGTTTTCCAGGAGTCTTTGCGCTGCTTGATAACCGCTTGGTAACTGCCAGTCGTCACACGCTTCTACCAGAGTTGGATCAAAAGGAATACCGGCTTCGACTAATTCTGTTTGGTAACCTTGCAAACGCTCTGCTGAAGCATAGTATTCTTTTGGTCCACTAATATGACCTATGCGACGATGCCCCAATTTTATTAAGTGGTTTATTGCCAAACGTCCGCCGTAGGTATCATCTGTCACAATTGAATTCTTTTTTGGTGTGCCAAATAGTCGATGGGCGAAAACATAGGGTTTATTGGCCAGGTCCAAGATAGAACTGGCTGTACTGAGCCAAGTTTCTACAAAAACAACACCCTCAACCGAATGGCTCAGTAGACTATTTATTTCTTTCTGTTCAGTGGTTGGGTCCCAATAAGCGTTGATAACCATGCAATAGTACCCTTGCTGGCGGAATGTATCCTGTAATCCTTGGATGATGATTGGTGTATGTGGTGAGGGTATATGTGGTGAATGAGGTGAGTTTTCTGCATCAGTAATGATACCTATCATCATGGAACGATCCATGCGTAGGTTACGTGCCGCTTGATTGGGACGATAGCCTAATTCGGCAGCAATCTTTAATACCCGTTGTTTGGTTTCCTCATTGATAGGATGTTCAGCATTATTTAGCGATCTGGAAACGGTGGCGATAGAAACACCGGCGGCTTTTGCTATTTCTCGAATAGTGACAGGCATTGCTTTTAACCTTTTCTAAAATTATGGTAAACGTTTACCTATTGCGATCTCATCATATAGGTAAACGTTTACCATGTCAAGGGTGAATTTTGCTAAAGTCATTTATTTATCTTGCCGAAGTAACAAACCCAACTAAACTGGTGCGAAATCAATTCGTTTCACACGTCGCATGATACAACATCTCCTAAGCCTATATTTCGCACATTAAAAACCGAATAGAGAGATAAAAGGTGGCGAAGATGCCCCTTTCATGGCAAAGTTTATGGTGCTAACCAACATCACCAGAGGCACCTTCTTATGAATTTTGCCACGAAAA
>QQUD01000698.1 GCA_008501785.1 Chloroflexota bacterium | reverse complement strand
GAACGCGGGCGCTGAAAAGTTTCTTTACGTCCGGCTAATGATCGGGCTTCATCAAAGACGGTCATACCATTTCTCCGCAAGAGAAGAACAGCAGAATTATGAACCTGAAGAAAATAAATCGGTAATTGCCATTCACGGCACTTCAGGTTCATTTAGGCGATTCAGTACCTAGTTTATTACCGATTTAATTTTTGAATCGCCATTATTCTGCTGTTCTTCCAAAATCAAATTTTATTCGTCAAAAGTCGTTTGCAAATCGCTGAGGAGTGTTGTTACTTCAGCGTCGAGGTCTAGAGTGGCGTCTGCCAATATCAGGCTGTTGAATGCCGCAATGCGGTCATCAGCTTTTTGGAAGTTAGGCATGTTGCCTTCGTGGCTGGGGTTGTCTGGGTAGTCCAAACTATCTAGCGCTACCTGCCAATCGACGTCGAATGGATATTGTTCGTCGAGACCGGCGAAGAATGCGTCGGTATCTTCTGGACGTGCTGGCATACCACCGTAAACTTGGAGCAGGTCAGCGGAACCTTCACCTACGAGGTAGGTGAGGACTTCAAGTGCCTCTTCAGCGTGTTCGGTGGTGTTCAGGATGCGGAAGGTGTCTGCATGGAGTTTTGCTGTTGGTGCGCCGTTGAAGGTTGGCATGACAGCAATGTCCCATTCTTCTGCCATTTCGCCGAGGCAGCAGGTGAACCAGAGGTGGGTTTGGGCCATGGCTACGTTACCAGATGCGAATGCATTGGGTGTGGAGAGCAGTTCGCTGTCCTGGTAGGCTTGGGATGGCATGAAGTGGTCGGTCCAGAGTGCATCGTAGGTCCATTGCAGGCCTTGCATCCAGTGATCGGGCATAACGGCCGTTCCACTCGCATCAACAACATTACCAGCACCAAACTGAGACATGGCACCACGGAAATCTGTCCATTGGTTGATGTAACCGAATTGTTCAATGGCATCAGCGTCGAAATCTGCGCTGGCAGCGTCGGCACCGTTGGCATCAACGGTCAAGAACATAGCCAGTTCGCGCAATTTGTCGTAATCCCAAGCGTCGCCGTCAGCATAAGGTTCGCCAAATGCATGGGGTGGGTATTCCAAACCAGCTTCATCAAACAGAGCGCGGTTGTAGTAGAGGAATGATGGGAAGACGCCGAAAGGTAAACCAATCAGGCCCTCGCCTTCGACGCGGTAGAAGTCAACAGTTGCTTGTGGGAATTGTCCCAGGTCGTACCCTGTGGCGTCGATGACTGGTTGCATGTCTAACCAACTGCCAGAAAATGCGTTGGAGCCTTTCACACCAACTGGACCAACGATGTCTGGTGCATCACCAGAAGCCATTGCGGTGGCCAGGGTGTCATAAGCAACGTCATTTTGCACGATTTCGATTTCTAATTCAATGTGGTCTTGGCTTTCGTTGAAGGCAGCAACAACAGCTTCTTGTGCTTCAACTTGTTCTGCATTTTGACCAGTTCCTAAACCGATGAACCATCGAATGACAACTTTTTCATCAGCCATTTCTGCAGCAGCTTCTTCTTCTACTGCCTCTTCTTCAACGGCTTCTTCTTCCATCGCTTCTTCTTCAGCGACTTCTTCTGCCGGTTCTTCAGCGGCTGGTTCTTCTTCCATAACTTCTTCTTCAGCGGCTGGCTCAGCAGCGGGTGCTGCTTCTTCTACAGTTTCTTCTGGGGCAGTGCTGCCGCCGCAAGCGACAAGCATTAAACCGAATGTTAACAATAAAACGAGCATCAAAATTGATGATTTGCGCATTTATCTTCTCTCCTTCAACAGGTAAATTGCGTATGGTGGGCAGCAATTTCTTTGTAAATTTATGAGCTGCCCTAAAAAACTTGACAAAACTGAAAAAAACCTATGAAATAGAGAGAGTCACCTGCCGGGTTACGATGTTAGTTGCATGGTGAGATATGAGACTAACGGCCGTAATTCACATTGGTGGGTGACGCCTCTTTTTTTGTTAAATTTTCTGTCTAAACCACCTCCTTGTTTTTTTAGCATGTCAGCGGGTCAGCATGTTAACTAGTCAGCTTTTTGCTGAAATGCTGAGGGCTGAATTGCTGACTCGCTTTTCTTTGTTTTTTGAGCGCCACATGACGACCGAATGATTAGCTCTGTGGGCATGATCAGGCGACGTGTGGGGGTTGGACCATGTTCAATAATGTCTAGCAAAGTTTCGACAGCCAAAACGCCGATACGCTTGATGGGCTGTCGTACGGTAGTTAAGGGGGGCATGGTCAGTGGTGCAAAAGGTAAATCATCAAAACTGACCAATGCTATATCATTGGGAACGGATAGACCGTTGGCGGACAAGGCGCGTAAAGCGCCTTGTGTCATTGCATCGGATGCAACAAACAAGGCGTCTGGTTTTTGCGCAAGCAGTGCGTTTAACGCGTGATAGCCGCTGATTTCTGAGTAGTCGCCGTAAGCGATGAGTTCTTCACGAACGGGCATATTCTTATTGAGTAGTGCGTTTTTGTAGCCGTTGAAGCGATGCAGGCCCCCGCAGGTGTTCATGGGGCCAGTGATGGTGGCAATGCGTTGGTAGCCGAGGCGGATGAGATGGGAAACGGCCGTATATGCCCCCGTTTCATTATCGACATCCACATAATTTGTTTCTGTTCCCAGCAATGTTCTGCCAATTGTGAGATGCGGTACATTGCTTTGGGCCAGCTTTTCAACCAGCGGATCATGTGTTTCCGAAGAAGCAACGAGGATGCCATCGAGCATGCTGTGATTCAATAAACGGGGGTAAAGCTGCTTTTCCTCTTCTTCTGTGTGAAAAAGAAAAAGAGATAACGTGCAGCCATGTTGATTACATACCTGCGTTATCCCTTGAATGAGTCGTGGAAAGTAGGGGTCTGTAAAGACATTTTGCACAGCGCGTGGAATAACAAGACCAATTAAGCCAGTTCGTTGATTGGTCAGTGAACGGGCTGCCAGGTTAGGGCGATACCCCGTTTCGGCAATGACATCTTGGACACGCTGTCGCACCTCTGCCTTAACACCTGCCTGATCGTTAATCACGCGGGATGCTGTTGAGCGAGAAACACCGGCCAGCTTGGCAATGGTTTCTAGTGTGAGTTTTTGTGCTGGCTGCGGGTGTTGTTTTTCCTTCACGCCTCTGTCCTCATTGATTAAATGGCTGATTGGGAGCGCTCCCAGTTTGTCTCAAAAAAATTGCTGACTATGCAGCTTTTCTGAATATCTATCCGTTTATGCAAATTCCTGCTTCCTATATTCAATAGAATTGGTTGCAATTTCATTGAATATGCAGTGAGAATACAAAATTTTGTGAAATTTGTCAACTATTTGTTTAGTGAACATATCCAAATCGTTTTGGCTTCTGATTTTATACTGGGAGCGCTTCCGAAACAGTGTTGGTGGCTAGGGCTGGTTGGTATGTACAACTGGCTTGCTGGTTTGTATCAAATATACTGTATGTTTTTATGTCGGTTTGTGAGTTTACAAGCCTTGT
>QQUD01000835.1 GCA_008501785.1 Chloroflexota bacterium | reverse complement strand
GCCAGGAAAATATTTGTGGACTTCATCGTTGAATTGACGGATAAAGTCGATGGCGTCGATATTTTCACGACCACCGTATTGGTTAGGAACCCATTCCCCAGGTTCGCGGGAAAAGTCGAGGTACAGCATCGAAGCAACTGCATCGACTCTTAGTCCGTCGATATGATATTTGTCGAGCCAGAAGAGCGCGTTGCTGATTAAGAATTGGCGGACTTCATTACGGCCGTAATTAAAAATATACGTGCCCCAATCAGGGTGTGCCCCTCTGCGTGGATCCGCGTGTTCGTAGAGGTGTGTGCCGTCGAAGAAACCAAGCCCATGTTCATCCGTGGGGAAGTGAGCAGGCACCCAATCTAAAATAACACCAATGCCCTGCTGATGACATGCATCAACAAACGCCATAAAATCTTCTGGTTCACCATACCGGCTGGTTGGTGCAAAATAGCCCGTTACCTGATACCCCCAGGAGCCATCAAATGGGAATTCAGAGACAGGCAGCAGTTCGATATGTGTATAACCCAACCCTTTGACGTACGGAATTAGCTGCTGGGCCAATTCATCGTAGGTTAACCATTGCCACTCGCCATTGACTTCTTTTGTGCGCCATGAGCCAAGATGGACTTCATAAACAGAAATTGGCTGTTTAACCGATTGGTTGACCTGACGATTGTCCATCCAAGAGACATCTTGCCAATCATATTTATTGATGTTCTTGACAACCGAGGCTGTGTTGGGACGAATCTGGCTAGCAAAGCCTACGGGGTCCGATTTCGCCACAGTAAAATCTTTGTAACGCGTTTTGATTTCGTATTTGTACAAACTCCCTTCACCCAAACCAGGGATGAAAAGCTCCCAAATGCCGCTGCCGGGATGTAATCGCATCGGATGGCGACGGCCGTCCCAATTATTGAAATCACCCACAACACTCACACGCAGGGCACTCGGTGCCCACACAGTAAAGCGTGTGCCGGAAACACCGTTTGCTTCATGCAAATGTGCGCCCATGCTCTCGTACATTTGCAGCAGCGTTCCTTCTGCATGGAGATAACGGTCTTGTTCAGATAGCTGTGGTTCATAACCATATGGATCATCAAACAGTTGATACGATCCATCATGCAGCACAATATTCAGGCGGTAATTCACAGGAAAAGACAGATCGGGACGTATGATTTCAAACAGGCCAGCATCATTTATTCGATCCATAACAAAATAGCTGCCGTCGATAACAACTTCTACTGACTTGGCCTGGGGTAAAAAGGCGCGAATCACCACGCCTGACTGTACCGGATGTGCCCCTAGCACAGAAAATGGGTCACTGTGATACCCACTGATGATGGCTTCAATATCAACCGCACTTAATAAAGACATTGAGTAATCCTTAATTAGATCAGACCCTAAGGGTTTTCTCTTTAGAAATTAGATGTTTTGGTGTTTAAACCCTTAGGGTCTATTCGGCAAAACAACCAACTGAACGCTTGTGTTTTTTAAAACAGTATGAATTAGTCTAAAAAGATTTTATCTGACTTGTTGAAATCTTGCATTGTTAAAAATCACAGAAAGTTGCAGTAGGGAAAGTCAAGAACCGAACGAAATAGAAGGGGAACCCGTAGTGGGACAGCTACTCTTTGGAAAGTGATGGGTAGAGGCGTGTCGCTAAATCTCGTAATTGTCGAAAACTGATTGGCTTTAGCAGCACAAAATCGGCCAAATCAGTAAGGTAGCTTGCCTGCCGCGAGTTTGCAGAAACAACAATGATTTTTGTTTTTTGCAAAGTAGGATTTTGGCGAATTTCCTTGAGAATAACCTCGCCATCTAAATTAGGCAGATGTAGATCAAGTACAACCACAACCGGACGCAATTCTGTGATCGTCGTTCTGGCTTCAAGGCCATCATGAACTTGAAATGTTTCAAAGCCAGCCATTTGCATCGCTTCCTTGAATATTTCAGCAAGACTCAAATTATCTTCTACAATTAGTGCCTGTAATTTTTGGTTGCTCATTAAATTAACTCTAATTCAGTTGCTGGGGGCAAGGGCAGCCAAATGGTGAAGGTGCTGCCAACATCTTCCTGACTATTTACTTCTACACGCCCTTCCATCAATTCTACAAATTGTTTCACAATAGACAACCCTAACCCAACACCCCTTTGTCGATTTGTGAGTGACTTAGATGCTTGCTCGAACGGGTCAAAAATTGTTTCCTGCCGTTCCTCAGAAATGCCCATGCCTTGATCATTTACGCTAAACATCCATTCGTCATCACGCAACTTTGCTGCTTTGATTGTAATGCAACCCGTATCACTAAATTTTATCCCATTGTGAACCAGATTAAACAATATTTGTGTTATTTTTTCAGCATCGCCCTGAACTTTGTTTGCAACAATAGTTGGTGTGTCCAACTGAATGCACAGTCCTTTATCTTCTGCAAGGGGCGTGGCCTGTTGGATAACATCATTTAATATGTCAGGTACAAAAAATGGTGTGGATATCAACGCGATTCGATCATTTTCGAGCTGCGCCATATCTAATAAATTATTGACTTGCCTGGTTAAGACAGCGGCATTATTGATAATGTTTTTTACCGGTTTTTCCTGAATCGGGGTAATCGTACCAAAGACTTGATCTTGCACCATTTCTGCATAGGCAAGAATAATGTTCAGTGGTGTGCGTAGTTCATGGCTGACCTTTGCCAAAAACTGAGATTTGAACTCGTACGCTTCAATGGCTTTGTCCCGCGCTTCCAACAGTTGTTTTTCTGATTCTTTGTAGGCTGTCACATCACGCAGCATGACAAGATGTCCACGCTGCTGCCCTTGTTCGTCTTGGAGGTTAGTTTTGAACAATTCAACGATATGTGTTTTGTCAGCAATATTAAAAGAGAGTAAGTTGTCTGGGGCAGCATGTGCTGGAAGGAGTTTCATCCGTTCCTGATCGTTATTGATTATTTCCGCAATAGATTTTCCAAATAAATCGTCTTTTGTTATTTGGAAAAGGAAGAGTGCCACCTGATTAATGTCTACAACGCGAAGCTGGTTGTCTAACACAATCATGCCGTCACTCATTTGGTTCATGACAATGCTGCGAGCAACGGGAATCAGGTCAAATAGCTGAAATCGAAAGATCGCCAGGGTGAACAATAGGCCGCTGATGGCAAACCCAAATGGAGATAGGTCAAGTTCGGGAACTGGGGATAAGCGGGTTACGTAAAGTGTATTGCCAATCCAGGGTGCAAGCGTGGCTAGAATGAGCATTAGGTTTTGGGTGCGAAATGCCGCAGGGTTATTCCGATAGCTGCGGAAGAGGTTGATGGTACCTAACAATAAAAGGATATATGCGTAAATCCAATACAACCGAAACAGTAGTCCATGTGTGATCCGTAAGCCGGTAAAGTCGGAATTTTCAGCAATGGTGAGCGTTTCCCAGATGAGGCGATGGGTTTCGTTGGTCCAAACAAGGAGAAGTGTGATTAGTGGCAGCAGGGCAAT
>QQUD01000866.1 GCA_008501785.1 Chloroflexota bacterium | reverse complement strand
ATTCCGTGTGTGAATAATGCACGAGTCGCCACCATTTGTGGCGACAAGTTAGAAACCAATATGGCACTGATTCGCGCTGGCGTCCCAACCCCACAAGCGCGGGTTGCGTTCACACCAGAATCGGCATTGACTGCGATTGAGGAACTGGGATACCCGGCCGTGCTGAAACCAGCGGTTGGTTCGTGGGGGCGCTTGCTGGCAAAAGTGAATGATCGAGAGGCGGCCGAAGCGATTTTGGAACATAAAGGGACGCTCGGCTCCTATCATCACTCCATCTTTTATGTGCAGGAATATATCGACAAACCGGATCGTGATTTACGCACCTTTGTGATTGGCGGTGAGACAATTTGTGGCATCGTGCGCTCGTCATCTCATTGGATCACGAATACGGCACGGGGTGGTACGGCCGAAATTTTGCCGATTACGTCTGAAATTGATGCACTTTCGTTAGCCGCCGCAGAGGCCGTTGGCGGTGGTGTGGTCGCTGTGGATTTGCTGGAAACGCCAGACGGGAACCTACTTGTCAACGAAGTCAACTACACCATGGAATTTCGCAACAGCATCACACCTACCGGCGTCAACATCCCTAGCCGTATCATCGACTACGTCATACAAGTTGGTGAAGGCAGAGATGGACAGCTGAGCACAAACCATTCACCACTCGCCACTTCTTTGGAGGTCTCATGACAATTCGAGCAAGCATTATAGGTGGTTCTGGATATGCAGGTGGTGAACTGCTGCGGTTGCTGCTGGCGCATCCTAATGTGGAAGTGGCACAAGTCACTTCGCAGCGGTTTGCAGATCGGTTTGTGCATGGCACACATCCTAATTTGCGCGGCGCAACTCGCCTCAAATTCACAACGATTGAAACGTTGGAGGCATGTGATTTGCTCTTTTTGGCACTGCCGCATGATCGTGCGGCTGCGAATATTGAGCAATACGCCGGTCTAGCGGAACGTATCATTGATTTGTCAGCAGATTTCAGGTTACACAGCGATTCGCTATACGAAGATTGGTATGGTAAACCACATCCAAATACGGATTGGCTGGAACAGTTTGTGTATGGACTGCCGGAATTGCATCGTGAAGAATTGAGCGAAGCGCGGTATGTGAGCGGTGTTGGGTGTAATGCAACGGCCGTTAACCTGGCTCTGCATCCCCTAGCTTCCCAAAACTTAATCGAACGCGCCGTAATCGAAGTCAAAGTTGGCTCATCCGAAGGCGGCAACAGCTTTAGCCTTGCCAGCCATCATCCTGAACGCAGCGGCAGCGTGCGCTCTTTCTCCCCTACTGGACACCGGCATCAGGCAGAAATGATTCAGGAATTGGGTGAATTTGTGCTGCACTTTTCGGCAACGGCCGTTGAGTTGGTGCGCGGCGTGTTGTGTACGGCGCATGTCTTTTTGCGCGACGACATCAGCGAGCGGGATGTGTGGCAAATTTATCGCAGCCGTTACGGCAGTGAACCTTTTATCCGTTTAGTCAAAGATCGGCGCGGCATTTATCGCTATCCAGAGCCAAAAATATTGGCTGGCACCAATTTTTGCGACATCGGCTTTGAAAAAGACCCTCGCTCAAATCGGCTGGTGGTGATTAGTGCGATTGATAATTTGATGAAGGGCGCGGCGGGAACGGCCGTTCAGGCGATGAATGTGATGATGGGGTGGGAAGAGAGGTTGGGATTGGAATTTGTGGGGTTACACCCGATTTAAATTGACAATTGCTAATTGTCAATTGTCAATTTGGAGGCAATGATGATTGTTGTGAAAGTTGGGGGTAGTGAAGGGATTGATTACGATGCGGTGTGTGAGGATGTGGCGCAGTTGATTGCGGCGGGGCAGCGGTTGGTGCTGGTGCATGGTGGGTCTCATTTGACAAATGAGGTGGCGGAGGCGTTAGGGCATCCACCTCAATTTATCACGTCGCCATCCGGGTACACAAGTCGCCTCACGGACCGGGCTACGCTGGAAATTTTCGAGATGGTGTACTGTGGTCAGATGAATAAAAATATTGTGGAACGATTGCAGCGGCGCGGTGTAAATGCGATTGGACTGTCGGGTATGGACGGCCGTTTATGGCAAGGGCCACGCAAAAAAGCGATTCGTGCCGTCGAAAATGGCAAAAAACGCATCATTCGCAACAGCTTAACTGGGCGAGTTGACGAGGTGAACAAAGATTTGTTGTGCAGTTTGCTCAATGCTGACTATTTACCGGTGCTGACCCCACCCGCGATCAGTTACGAAGGGGAGGCAATTAACGTAGACGGTGATAGAGCTTCAGGGGCAACGGCCGTTGCTTTAGGCGCGACAGATTTGATTATTTTGTCCAACGTGCCAGGAGTGCTCAAAGATTTCCCAGATGAAAGCAGTTTGATTACAAATGTCAACCGCAGTGACATCGACGACGTGGCTCGAACGTATGCACAAGGTCGGATGCGCATCAAATTACTTGGCGCAAAAGAGGCGCTGAGTGGTGGCGTACAGCGCGTGGTCCTCGGTGATGCACGTGGCGAACGCCCGGTGCAGCGCGCATTTGCTGGCGAAGGTACGGTCATTCAATGAACTATTTAGAAACTGAGCAGCAGTACACCAGCGGTGTATATGGCAAACGAGAATCGGTGATTGTACGGGGTGAAGGGGCGCGGATATGGGATGAAAACGGCCGTTCTTTTATCGACTGCATCGCCGGTATCGGTGTCGCCAATGTTGGGCACGCCCATCCAGCTGTTACAACTGCGATTGCAGAGCAGGCCAACACACTCATTACCTGCCAGGAGATGTTTTACAATGATCGCCGTGCGCAATTGCTCAACAAACTGGTCTCCATTTTGCCAGATGCGTTGAACCGTATTTTCTTGTGCAATTCGGGAACCGAAGCGATTGAAGGGGCGATTAAATTTGCGCGACTGTCCACCAAACGCCCCAATGTGGTGGCCACGATGCGCGGTTTTCATGGACGCACGCTAGGCGCACTCTCGGCAACGCATAAAGCCAAATATCGCAAACCATTTGGCCCGCTGGTTCCTGGCTTCTCACATGTGCCGTTTGGGCGCATTGAGCCGATGCAAGAGGCGATTACGGAAGAGACTGCGGCGGTTGTGATTGAGATTGTGCAAGGTGAAGGTGGGGTGCGACCGGGAACGGCCGTTTACTTTCAACAACTGCAAGCCCTCTGCCAGGAACGCGGCGCACTCTTGATTGTGGATGAAGTGCAAACCGGGTTTGGGCGCACGGGACGCTGGTTTGCCTTTGAACACATGGGCATTGTGCCCGATTTGCTGTGCATGGGCAAGGCGATTGCGGGCGGCGTACCGATGGGCGCGATTGCAATGGGTCCACGCGTGGCGCAGCTACCAACCGGCGTACATGGCTCTACATTTGGCGGGAACCCGTTGGCCTGTGCCGCCGCCCTGGCAACGATTGAAACGATTGATGCTAAGAAGCTGGTAGTGCGTGCTGAGGAATTAGGGGCCGCTTTTGTAACTC
>QQUD01000537.1 GCA_008501785.1 Chloroflexota bacterium | reverse complement strand
TACACCCCAAATCAGCAGCAAAGAACCAGTTACGGCCGTTGCAAATAATTTTTCATGGCGTGCTTGTGGATGGTTTGCATAAATTAGGCGAATGCCAAAAATGAGCAGCAGCGCAAATGAAAGGACCAGGTGAATGAGGCGGAGGGTGTCAGACAACACCCAGGGTGGCAGCAAGTACGCATTGGGCATATTTTGAAACATCTCAATCCATTCATGCAGACCATGGATGATGCCAAATCCCCCAAGCGGTCCCATTGCCCGTGCCAATCGAAAAGTAGATGCCTGCCCTGATTCAACCCAAACAAACATGCCCATGCAAAAAAAGGAAAGGCCATAAAGGAAGTAAATAATGACAATATTCTGCTTAAAGAAAGTAGCTACTAATTCCACGATGGTTTTTGTCCCTCGGGTTGCGCTTTTCCCTACATTAGCAGAATATTAATGAGGTGTGTAGTTCTTATTGCCACGGATGCCGGGTGATATTTATCATGTTTTTGATTGAAATAGGGTTGCTGTCTAAATTGACACTAGCCACAAAAATTGTGTAAATGTCATCTGGATTCCCTGATTGGTTCTTGAGACGCCTCAGCGAGGCGTCTCTACACCTCGGGTTGGAATGGGGCCTCTTTTAGTAAATGGCTGACCAGCAGTTTAAGGTAGAAAATGGGCAAGAACCATTCCATGCCTGGTATGGGTGGCAGGGTGTACAAGGAGATGAATACGCCGAAAAGGTAAAGGAGCATGGCAAACGGCCGTTTCAAATAAAGCGGCATCCACAAAATCAGCAGTGCCGCCATCAGCAAATAGCCATATCCCACAATCCCAAACGTCCAATCTCCATCTAAAAACAGCCACGCCACCAAAAACGGATGCAAATGCATCGCGACAAAGCCCATATGTGCTTTCCAGTTTTGCTCGGGGCGATGATACCAGCGCTTGGCAGCCGACGTGGCATTGGTGACGACGCCTCCAAACAAGTCAAGTGACAGCACAGCCGCTACAATGAATTGCCACGTTGACCAGTCAAGCTCTTTCCAAATTGCAACGACGGGTGCAGCGAGTGTACCCACAACAATTGCTACGAACTGTAACCAGTATTCGCCATTTGTTGTGCCTGGGCCGATAAATCTATCAATTGCGCCTTTCATGCCACTGCGGGGTGGTGGCGGCGTCCAGCTAATTTTCATTAGTTTCCTCAATATTCAAATAAAGTGTGACTTTCCCGGAAGCTCAATAACAATGGCTTATGCAAAATATTTTCTAAGCTTCCGGGAAAATGGCTAACGAGGCCATAAAAAGCCGGTACGTTGTTGGTATTCGATAAAAGAACGGCCGTAACGCACCACTAAATCCTTCTCCTCAGCCACACAAATCCAGTAAAAAATAGGTAGCCATATAAACGAGAGCAGCACCAGGAATGGCGAATTGAGCAAAAACCCAATGATGTGATAGGTCCACATCTCGCCCAATGCTTGTGGATGCCGAATCTTTTCGTAAATGCCGCCATACATCGTGTGCTCTTTCTTGGGTGCAACTGCTTCAGGCCCGGCGTCTATCAAACCGCGAGCCATCACCCAAAATGACGGAATCGCAATCACGACACCAATCACAATCGAAATCGGCCATCCCCAGGCAAAGGTCTGCGGCAGCGATATAGGCAGCGGATAGAAATAGTAAATGACGTAATTTATCGCGGCGATTAACATGAAAATCATTGCCACCACACGATAACGGCCGCATTTCTCATAAGCTCCAGCAGCTCCAGCCCCCATCTTTTGCTCTAACTGCGCCGGACTGACGCTGAGATTGTAAAAAATGAGGAATAAAACGGCCGAAATTAGAATGGAACCCACATTTAACCAGGCAAACATGATCGACTCCTAAAAAAATGCAAAGGTGCAAGGTGCAAGGTGCAAGGAAAAAATTATTAGCGTTCTGTTTTTTTGCGCTTTACAACAAATATCATGCCAAGGACAGACAGTGCTGCTAGTGCAAGTGCAAAGGGCCAGGTTGGTAAACCTTCTGTTGTGGACAAAACCTCACGAGGACGCAATGCGATGAAGGGAATGAAGTTGTGTGCCATTAAACGAAAATCTTCATCGGTGCCGTCTACTTCGTAACCGATGAGTCGCGTTAGATTCTTGGCTGCTGTTGGGTATCGGTGTGCGTAGCGCACCATGCGTTCGCCTGATTCGTCTGCGGGGAGAGGAACGGCCGTTACCGCCAACTTCCTTCTACCCGCCAAAATCGTGATCTCTGGCTGTGCCACAATGTTTTGATACCATTGTGACTTTTTGCCATAACCAGACGCAATGAAATACGTGTCCGTTTCCGCATCACAATCGACCACTTCAACCACTGCCTGACGCGGCAAACCACTTTTGCGGCCAATGTGATTTAGCAAAATAAATCGTTTTCCCATCATCCAACCCAACCCGGCATCATACAATTTAATCGGTGCGCGAAAGAACCATTTTCCGAGTCCGGTGGGGGGTGCTGTGTTTCCTACTTGTTTTGGCATGTTTAGCTCCTAACGCGGATAATCCGCAATTTCTTCGTTTTTGTACAAGCATTTCACTGCTATGGTACTAAAAACTTTTCCACAAAAAATTCAAAAGCGTTTTGCACGCCATCCCATTGTTGGTAGGCATGCTGTACAGTTTTGGCCTGCTGTTTTGCATGTTTATCTGCTAGCAGTTGGTCCACTGCCTGTAAAACAGCCTCAGCCGAAACGCGCCGCTTGCGAATATGAATTGCACATCCCAGCCGTGCTAAAAAGTCGAGATTGCCTTCCTGCTCAGGCTGCATGGGTACACCCACAATTGGCGTACCAGAAAGGCATGCGGTTTGCACGGTTCCTTGCCCACCATGAATGACAGAAATGTCTGCCAGTGGGTTGACCTTGTGAGCCGGAATCAGGTCTGTCACCAGCACATTGTCAGGAATGGTGACGTTTGAATTGGCTAGAAGCTGCTTAATTGGCGCAATGACGCGATAAGGCTTGCCCTCGAATCCGGCCAAAATTTGTTGGACGATCTTTGCATTTCCAGAGCTGCCCATTGCAAAATAGATGATCGGCAAATCTTGTGGAAGGTGCTGAATCTCTGGTGGAATGTCCATGTCAAATTTGGCAAAGAGCGGCCCAATATATCGGTGATTAGACGGTAACTTTTGCACCCCCGTCACAAACGGAATGTCTGAAACGAGTGTGTAATCTCCTTGAAACAGGTCTGTGGTCAGTTCAATGGGTGGAACGCCAAATTTTTGGCCTACTTTGTTAAAATCCTTGACCAGAAATTTGCCTTTGAGCATGATTTGGGTCATCAACCAGTTAAGAAAACGCGCTGGCAACATGCGCAATGGTGCATAATCGAATGCATCTGGCCAGGTTCCCAAACCAGCCTGATAAAACGGCCGTGACATTGCAAATGGCATCGTCACAACCAGCGGAATGCCAACGGCGCGACAGGAGATGAGCGTGGTGAG
>QQUD01000159.1 GCA_008501785.1 Chloroflexota bacterium | reverse complement strand
AAAATGACATACAGCATTATTCAATCTCCTTTTCAACATTTCACTTATTACTCATCTCACGTGCGATGATGGTGCGCAGGATTTCGGATGTGCCGCCGCCATAGAGCAGGAAACGGCCGTCTCGAAAATACCGCTGTGCCTCATACTCCATCGCAAAACCGTAGCTGCCAAAGATGCGCGTACACTCATCAGCAATGTTGTTTGCCGCTTCTGTTGCAAACAGCTTTGCCATTGCCGCCAGTTTCATATCCCGTTCACCCTGGTCAATTTGCCATGCAGCCCGGTTAACCAATCCGCGCGCCGCTTCTAGCTGCGTCCCCATCTCTGCAATCTTGTGACCGATGGCTTGAAATTTGCGGATGGGACGACCAAACTGTGTTCGTTCATCGGCATAGCGACAGGCTGCATCCAATGCCGCCTGCCCCAATCCTAGCCCCAGAGCGCCCGTCATCGTGCGAATCTCTGCTAGAATGGCACCTAGGTTTTTAAAACCCGTACCTTCTGCACCGAGTAAGTTTTCAGACGGTACTAAAACATTATCTAAAATCAATTCCGACGTTTCTGAAGCCCGTACTCCCAGTTTTTTGATGCGTTTGCCCACCTGAACACCGGGCATGCTTTTTTCGACCAGGAAAAGGTCAATCCCTTTAAAACCGGCATCGGGATTTGTTTTGGCAGCAACGGTGAAGAAGTCGGCAATGGTGGCGGAGGTGATCCACATTTTACGGCCGTTTATCACCCACCCCTCCTCGGTACGCACCGCACGAGTGGTAATACCGCCCAGGTCAGAGCCAAAATCTGGCTCCGTCATCGCAATCGAGCCAATCTTTTCTGCACGCAAGGCGGGCTGCACCAGCCGTTCTCGATGTGCATCCGTGCCAAACCGAAAAATCAAATCAGTTCCCATCAAACTTTGCATGGCCACACTCGCCGCCAGCGACAGCGATCCGCGGGCCAGTTCGGCCATCATCAGGCAGTAGGTGAGAAAATCGGCTCCCATCCCGCCTACAGACTCCGGGTAGCGCAGGCCAAGATAGCCATTGGCGGCACAGCGTTGGAACAAATCGTGCGGAAATTCGCCTGCTTCGTCGATGGCGGCGGCCTGTGGCACGACTTCTTTATCAACAAAGCTGCGTACGGAATCATGAAAAAGTCGCTGTTCTGCGGTTAATGAAAAATCCATATCACCCTCATCTACTCATTTCTTCTCGTTCCTACGCTCCGCGTAGGAACGCTTGTCTTGACGCTCCGCGTCGCATTTGGGACGCGGAGCGTCCTGGTTTTCATTCCACGCAGAGCGTGGAACGAGTGAACGAGTAATTACCAATTTGTCTGCACATCCAACAGACACGGCAGATCCGCATAATTCCTGGCGCTTGAGTAACACCAGTGAACCGGATCGTCTACCCATCCCCGCTTAATTGGGTTATTGTGAATGTATGCAATCTTTTGCTGCATCATTTCGAGACCCTGAATGCGCTGCGGATGTGAGCCTTCTTGCCAGAATTGGTAGGTTCTGTCTGATTTAAACGGCCGTTTATGCCACATCAATTGATCCAAAATATGTTCTGACCCTCTTCCTCGGTACTCGTCAATAATTTTCCGTGCCGTGAATGATTTGAAATCACCGATCTCTTTGGATAAATCCACGGCAGAAGCAATGAGATGCAGATGGTTTTCCATAATCACGTAAGCGTACAGTGTTAGCCGCTCATGCTCCTGTAAAAAACGTAGTGAAGCGAGAATAATATCCACAACCCACATCGCGTTTAAAAATGGCAGCCAGTTGACAACGGTGACGGTTAAGAAATAGGGTACATGTTCATCTCCATCGAAAATCCTGTATCGGCTGCGTGCCATTTTCCCTCCCTTTTTCCCGTTTACCTCGTTCCCACGCTCCGCGTGGGAATGCCTGCCCCGACGCTCCGCGTCGCATTTGGGACGCAGAGCGTCCAAGACTTCATTCCACGCGGAGCATGGAACGAGAACAGCGGAGCATGGAACGAGAACAGCGGAGCATGGAACGAGAACAGCAGAGCGTGGAACGAGAACAGCGGAGCATGGAACGAGAACAGCAGAGCGTGGAACGAGAAGAGTGCGAAGCACGTGGAATGAGAGATTAAAATGATCAAATCACACCTTCTGCTTGCAGTGCGGACACGTCGCAGCCGATGCCACCGAATAACCGTTCATTATGCTCACCCAAACGGGGTGGGAATGATAATTCCATCTGTTGCTCACGCAGAAATTCGGGAATGACGGGCGGTGGCGAAATGGCAATCTTTGTCTGGCTGTGTGCATCATGGGCGTAAACAAGGTTGTCAGCGATGAGCGGATCCGCACACACATCTGGTAACTGGTTGACGCGAGAAATGGGAACACCAATCTGATTGAACTGGGTGATGAGATCGGCGGTGTTCTTTTTGGAGGTAACGGCCGTTATCGCCGCATTCAACCCCTGTACCGCTTCGATTCGTCCCGCGTTTTGTGCATAATCTGGTCGTGCCAGGTGCGTAAAACCGGGTAGTTCCGTAATCGCCTGCCACTGGCGGTCATTGCCTACAGCCAAGTAAACGAACCCATCGCGGGTTGGATAAACAGACACTGGCGCAAAAAATTGATGGGTATTGCCGTGTCGGGTAGACGGAATGTCAAAGCTGTGCCACAGCATCACTGGCGAAATCATCCAGGAAACGGCCGATTGCAACATTGAAATATCCACCCGGCTGCCTTTGCCAACGACAGCACGCTGGTAAAGCGCCTTCATCACCTGCCCATAAGCATGTTCCCCCGCGCCCAAATCAACCATAGGCAGGCCAAACACCATCGGGCTGGCATCCGGTTCTCCGGTCAATGCCATCAATCCAGCACGCGCCTGCAAGATGGGATCGTAAGCAGCTTCGTTGCTCTGCGGGCCAAAGCCGGTGATGCCGACCCAAATGAGATCGGGTTTGATGCGGCTCAAGGTTGCAAAATCAATCCCAAGTTTTTCATAAGACCCTGGACGCTGATTGGTGGCAAAAATGTCAACCGGCAGTTCACGTACCAGGCGATGCAGCAAATTGCGCCCGGCTTCACTGCGTAAATTGAGCGTAATCGACTGCTTACCCAGGTTGTTGGGCAGGAAGTAGGCGTTCATCCCTTGTTCGTAGCTGGATGGGTCGTTGGAGGGGAGAACGGCCGTTCCCACCCACCGGTTCGGATCCCCACGCGGCGGCGCTTCCACCCGAATCACCCGTGCGCCTTCTTGGGCAAAGCGCAAGGTCATGTAGGGCAAGGTGGTTGCCTGCTCGATAGATAAAATGGTGAGTGAACGAAACAGGTTCATAACAATGGTGAATGGTGAATGGTGAATGGTGAATGGTGAACGAGAGCGCCTCTTACTTCACAATTCGCAATTCATTATTCACCATTCATTATTCCTCCACCTTCTTCTCTGCCAAATGAATCAACACGCCATACGCGTCTTTTGGATGTACAAATGCTT
>QQUD01000515.1 GCA_008501785.1 Chloroflexota bacterium | reverse complement strand
AAGTGGAAAACGCCAAAAGAGCTGCAGAATTATACCATGAAAAGATTTATGAGCCTGCCATTTGTAATTGAGGCAGGCGGGCCTCTTCATTGAAGAATGATTGTAGTCCAGCAGCAATGGGACGCCATGAATCGTTTCCGGCTGTTACTAACAAAGGCCAAGCTAGCTCATTCCATGCGCCAATAAAGGCGAAAAGTAAGATAACAAACAAGGCTGATTTGGAAATGGGCAGCACAATCTGAACTAAGAAGCGAAAATGACCGGCTCCATCAATTCGGGCAGCATCCCACAATTCATCGGGTACAGATTGAAAATGTTGGCGCAATAAGAAAATGGAAATGGCTGGAGCCATAAAAGGAATTGTTAAAGCAGGCCAGTTATTTATCCAGCAGTTTTTAGTTTCTCCGCAGAAACTAAATCCTAAATTTTGGGCAAACCATCCCTGACTGCCAAATATTTCTCCAATTTTTGTTACCAGAATGACGTTTGGCAATGTTTGCACAATGCCGGGAATCATGAGTGTTGACAATAATATGCCGAAGAAAAGCTCTTTGCCTGCAAAGTTCATGCGGGCGAAGGCATAGGCCGCCAACGTGGCAAAAACAACTGTACCTGCTACGGAAATGAGGGTGATTTTGAGTGAATTGAACATGTACTTGCCTAATTTACCTTGCTGCCATGCAGCACAGTAATTGGTCAAGAAGGGAATTCTGAAATATTCGCTGCGGTTTTCGTAGAGGGGTTTGCTGTAGTTGCTGTATTGTTGCGCTACTAGAGCCGCATCGGGAATATCAACAATGAAGCGATTTTTTGTGACAGTGTCGCCAGTATCATTGATGAAGGTGTCACGAGTGTAAAGAATACAAGGGGTAATGTCACTGATGGTATCAATTTGATACCTATCATCACCAGTGCCAGGAATTAGACGCCGCTTGGTTGTGGCTTCTCCTGTGGTCATTAAGGATGTGCCAAGCATGAATAGAAATGGGAATATTGATAAGGTGGCGTAAAGAATCAGTATTGTGTACATAAAGAGCTGAGCGAGACTGATCCGCTGCCAAATTGGGGGTTTGTTTTGTTGCACGGTTGTATTATCCATAATGTACACTCCTTGCAGCGATGCGATTTTGCACTAAGTAGAGAACAAGAATGATGACGAACAGGACCATCGCCATAGAGGTTGAGTACCCGAATCGAGAAGCTCGTTGAAAGGTGACGAAGAAATGGACGCTGGCAGCGTCCATTGTGCCCTGTGCTTCGGGTGTTCTCATGACAAAGATGTGGTTAAATGCTTTAAATGTGCCAATGACTGAGATGACAGAAAGGAAATAGGTTGTTGGCGATAGGAGTGGGAAGGTGATGTGGCGGAATAGTTGCCAACGATCAGCCCCGTCAATTCTTGCTGCTTCGTAGAGGGAAAAGGGGATATTTCCTAGACCAGCCAGGAAAATAACGGTATCGTAACCAACGAATACCCAGATGTTGTAAAGGATAACGACCGCAAGGGCTAAACTGGGGCCAAATTCCCAGTTAACGGCCGTTTCAATTCCCGCGAGTTGACCAAAAGCCGCTAATGCTGACCCAGGTTCTCGAATCCACCTGAGTGCGGCTTCTGGGGAGGTTGCGCCTATTAAGCGGTTTGCCAGACTAGACGGCCGTAAACTAAACATCGCTTGGAAAATACCGGCTGTTGCCACCGCCGGTGCAATATATGGTATGAAAAAGATGATGCGAAACAGTCCCTTCGCTTTGATATTTTGGAAAAGCAGGTAAGCGAGAATCATGGAAACCGCTAACTGGACCGGAACAGTGCCTAATGAATACCAGATGGTGACGCTGAGTGATTGGTAGAAATCTGCATCAGAATCTTTGCTGATTACGGGCCAAATGGTAGCTAACCAGACACCCGCACCAATGAAAACGGTGGCTCCAAGGATGCTAACCGCCAGTTTGAGATTAGACGTTTGTCGTGATCCCCATGACCAGATTGCGTAGCCTATGGCGAGGAGGGCAAGCGCACCAGCTAAATAGCGCATGCGTATGACGGCTAACCCATATCTTTCAGATGCTTGCAGTTCTGTGAAAACGAAGCGGCTGAGTAGAAATGCTGCACCGAGGGTGAGGAGGACGGTAACGGCCGTTACCGTAAAATTCGGCAACACCTTCAAGCTTTTGTCCCTAGCAAGATTTTGCTGAATTTGCTGAACACCGACTGAAATGAGGATTCCGACGGCAATGGCTCCTAAGCCAAGGCCGACATTTCCAAGTCGTGCCGCTTCTCCTGACTCAATTGCATCTTCCCAGGCAAAAAAGGTAATGGCTCGCAGTAAAAGCTGGACTAAACCATAGGTAATTACAGCGCCAGGAACCAATGAGATTGCCGGTGTGTAAGTTGGTAGGCTTTTATCACGTGCTAAATTGATTGCTTTGTAAATTGTGTAAATTCCCATAATTGCCATTGCCAAAGCAATAATGAGAAAGAACACATAAGCGACATCTCCCATGGCATTGACGTAATTGGTCAAGCCACGCCATTCATTTTGCTTGATACGCCATTTATATAAACTAACGTAACCAGCAAATAGAATAGGGAATATACCAAAGGTGAATACGATAAATAGTGCAGGGGCCAGAAATAGATAAGCGGTTAAATTCTCGCGCAATACACGTCCACGCCTGCCACTAAAAAACCCTTTTTTTGCAGGTTGAACAGTAACTTTCTGACCGGTTATGGCTGGGGTTGTCATTACCTTCTCCTCTTTCTCTGATGAGCTAATAAACCCTTCATAAACCGACTTTCATTATATCACGGCAAGCATTACTTACAACAATTTTATGTTGAGCTTTGTCGTTTTCATGATAATGTCTGGGGAATATTTTGTAATTGAATTGTTAAATTTTTGGAAACTGGCACGAATGCACTCATAAAAGTCAGTCGTGTTATAATTTTTTTACGAATAGGGAGCACACCAAATTTTTATTTAATGCTCCGCAAAAAATGTATGAGAGTTGAAAAATAATGTCAAAGCAAACTGTCTTAACTGCCCTGATTATTTTGATGATTTTTTTAAGTGGGTGCGAAAACGATCCCGCTCCAGTTGATGTAGAAGTTGAACCAAGACCCTCTCCAACAAAAGTTGTTGAAGATGAAGAAGATGACCAGCCTGCATCAGCATTGCCCAGCGAGGTTTTGTTTAGTGAGGTTTTGATTGGGGTGTCTGGCAATAATCAATTGGAATTTATTGAGTTGTATAACACGGAATCAGATGTCTTTAATTTAGATGGCTGGTCGCTTTGGTATCGTTTGAAGGATGATCAGGATGAGCAGTTGATTATTGCCTGGGAGGCAGGAGACGTGATTCCTGGGTATGGGCATTATTTGCTGGTCCGTGAAGGTCAGGATGTGGGTGTGATTCCTGATGCTGTGTTTGATGTGAATTTATCGGAGCGCAAGGGTGGATTGGCATTTCGCAGCCCTTGGGGGGAT
>QQUD01000369.1 GCA_008501785.1 Chloroflexota bacterium | reverse complement strand
ATTGTTGCGGCCGTTAAACGGCCGTATTCGTATTGGTGCCGATGATTTGACAGAATTGGATGAGCGCCGCCTGCCAGATGTGCGGCTGCGTCATATCGGTTTCATTTTTCAGGACTTTAACCTGCTTTCTGCGTTGAGCTGTCTGGATAACGTGGCATTAGACCCGGTGTGCGGCATGTCTGTGGATAGAGAAACAGCCCCGACTATTTATTTCATTTTTTGTACAAATTTTTCCCTCCCCAAGTTTGTATAAATGCAAAGACGTCATTCTCTGTCATAAGTAAAATACATTTAATATGATAAGCAGAATGCATCTGTCATGATAATAAACATATCTGTCACAATTTCTTTTCATAAAAGTTTCCATACTTTTATAAACCAGTAACTGTCGTGTAGCTTATATAAATATGGTAGGAGATGGAAAATCCCCTACATATTCAGGAGAGAGAAAGGTATGAAAAATTGGATATCCAAGAACCTTAAATTAAAGACCCTTACGAGTTTGCTTGGCATCATTTTGCTGATCGCATTGGCAATTAGCTGCCGAGAAGATGGCGGCGAGACGGGAGCAGAATCTTCCCCAGTATCCGGCAGCGCACAAGAAATTGCTGAAGCACGTGGTTTAACCCCAGCCGATATCGAAGCGGCTCTAAAGACCTATACCCCTTCAGGTTCCTATGATGATTACATCATGTTTGCCTCTGGTGGACATTCAGGCCAAGTTTATGTGATTGGTATGCCTTCGATGCGTATCATCAAAAAAATTGCTGTATTTACCCCAGAACCGTGGCAAGGATACGGGTATGGTGCGCAAGGCACGATGGAAGTGTTGGAAAGTGGAAACGTTGATGGGAGTGACATCACCTGGGGTGATACACACCATACAGCACTCAGTGAAACAGGCGGCGATTATGATGGCCAGTTCCTTTTCATTAATGACAAGGCAAACGGCCGTGTTGCTGTGATCGACCTGAAAGATTTTGAAACCAAACAAATCGTCAAGAATCCCCTTGCCCTAGGTGACCATGGTGGTACGTTTGTCACTCCTGACACAGAATGGATTGTTGAGGGTGGACAATATGGTTCACCTCTGGGTTGGGAATATGCTTCCATTGAAGATTATCAAGAAGATTATCGCGGTATGGTCACGTTCTGGAAATTTGACCGCGCTTCTGGTCGCATTCTTGAAGACCAATCATTTGCCATTGAACTACCCCCCTATTGGCAAGACCTATGCGATTCAGGCAAGTTGGTCAGCGAAGGGTGGATTTTCTGCAACTCGTTTAATACAGAAATGGCAACGGGTGGTGTCGAAGACGGCGCTCCTCCTTTTGAAGCTGGTGCTTCCCAAAATGATATGGATTTCATGCACATTTTCAATCTGGATAAAGCAGTTGAGGTGGCTCAGGCCGGAAACACAATGGATGTGCGCGGTTTTCCTGTTATTCCTCTGGATACAGCCATTGCCGAAGAGCTACTCTACTTTACCCCCGAACCCAAAAGCCCGCACGGTGTTGATGTAACACCCGATGGTGCCTTCATGGTCGTTTCTGGTAAATTAGATCCTCATGTTAGCGTTTATAGCTTTGAGAAAATCCAGGAAGCCATCGCCAATGGTGGTTTTGAATTTGATACATATGGTGTGCCGATATTGGCTTTTGACGACGTTGTCGAAGCACAAGTTGAAGTTGGCTTAGGGCCACTCCATACCCAATACGATGACAAAGGATACGCCTATACGAGCTTATTCCTGGAGCCGGCTGTTGCCCGTTGGTCATTAGGCGGCAGTTTCTCTGACCTGCATGATGAAGAGGATTGGACCTTAGTTCATAAAACACCGGTGCAATACAATGTGGGCCATCTTGCTGCTGCTGAAGGGGATACGGTTAGTCCCGATGGTAAATATCTGGTCTCGATGAACAAATGGGCGATTGATCGTTTCAATAACGTTGGGCCACTGCTGCCACAAAACTTCCAGCTGCTTGACATCGGTGAATCGGGTACGACAATGCCGGTGATTTATGACTTACCAATTCCTGATGGGGAACCCCATTACGCACAAATTATAAGCGCTGACAAGCTCGATCCGTGGGAAGTTTATCCTGAGGTTGGCTGGAATCCGCATACGGGCCAAGTTGACGAAAATGTTGTACAGCTTGGTGAAGAGCGCATTGAGCGCAATGGTAACGAGGTGGAAATTTGGATGACGGCCGTTCGCAGTCACTTCACCCCGGAACATGTCGAAATCAAGCAAGGCGACCATGTCACCTGGCATATTACCAATGTGGAACGGGCTTATGATGCTACACACGGCTTCTCCATTCCACTCTACAATATTAACCTGAGCATTGAACCAGGTGAAGCAACGACATTTGAGTTTGACGCAACTGAAGATGGCGTTTTCTCTTACTATTGCACAGAGTTCTGCTCGGCATTACATTTAGAAATGACTGGTTACTTGTTGATCGAACCGAACGAGTAAGGATTAACGATTTTATTTAATCCTCATTTCTAATGTTTTAATAAAAACCTGGCAGATTTGTTGTCACCTTGTCACAAGCCTGCCAGGTTTGATATTCTTATGAGCACTATGAGTATATTCAAAAAATTTGTTGGCCCCCGTGTATCCAAAGATGTAAACGAGGGAGACCGTAGGCGGTACTTGTTGCCCACTGTGTTATTTGGCGTCTCGGCCGTTCTACTTATCATTTCTATTTTTCTCCCTTATTGGGAAATGGAATTGCTGGCTCCTCAATATCCCAAAGGGCTGCATATTACAGCCTATATCGATGAACTAACCGGCGATTTGTTTGAGATTAATGGTTTGAATCATTACATTGGAATGCGGCCACTGGAAGAGGCAGCACAGTTTGAAAAATCTATCAGTACGATTGGAATTATCTCGCTGTCGCTTCTAATTTCGGCTGCTATTTTTGTGCACACAAAATGGGTTGTTTTGCTAACGCTGCCAGCCATTCTCATGCCGGTGATGTTCCTGGCTGATTTGCAATGGTGGATGCGCAAATTTGGTACAGATTTAGATCCGAAGGCACCATTAAGCAGTGCAATCGAACCGTTTGTCCCCACTGTTTTAGGTCGAGGCATGATCGCCCAATTCGAAACGGTAGCGATGCCTGGCATTGGGCTTTACTTAGCAATCTTGGCTTCAATCCTGATTATTGTTGGTCTATATTTCCATCGTCAGGTGTATAAGCCTTTGGTTGACGCACAGT
This sequence comes from Chloroflexota bacterium, assembly GCA_008501785.1. Next base: position 256 of record QQUD01000369.1, on the reverse strand, counting down.
AGATTGTGAGCGGTGAACAGTGGACAGTTATCAATGATCAGTAAACAGTTGACGGTACACAGTAAGGAACGAGGATTAAATAAATCAAGGGACTTTAATTTGTCATTCCCGCGAAGGCGGGAATCCACTCCTCAAAAAAGATGGATACCTGCCTTCGCAGGTATGACAAGTTCTGGGTTCAATAAAATCCCCGTTCCTAAACAATGGCTGCGCGTTATTCTTTTGTTTGTGGTGTCAAGCCTTGCCTTGATCGGCA
>QQUD01000841.1 GCA_008501785.1 Chloroflexota bacterium | reverse complement strand
GGCAACAGCCCGTGCCGCTTCAGGATCAAACAGTGAAATTCCTATCCCTGCCCAAATGACCGTAGCCACCACAAAGATTGCCAGCACAATATTGATTACTTTCATGGTCCCTTTGTTGTGGATGTAATCCTCCAGCACATTGCGCAAGCCATTCACGCCATGAGGGATGGCAAAGGCCAGCAAGAAAATGTCGTACGCTTTCCATCCCCATGAATTCCATTGATCCGCTACAAATTGCAGCGTCAAGTTCCCACTGCTGTTCAAAACATGTTGAATCAACATATGCCCCACAGCCAAAACCAACAAAGCAATCCCCGACAATCGCATAAACAAGAATGCGTATCGTTCAAAATTGCCCTGCACTTTTACCTTTCGTCGTGTAATGCCAGAAACTGTTGTCATTTATATCTTCCTTTACCCAATGTAATCGCTCAGGCGTGGGAATGCCCAACAAGCAGCAGAGCCTTCTTCGCTGCATCGCGTCAGGAATTCAACAAGCATATAAATGCCGATAGGGCCGAAAATAGCCGCAAACAGCACCCAGGTAATGGTGGCACTGCGCTTCTGATATTGCCACCATTCAGGCTTGAAATCGAGCAATGTGATGCGAATGCCGTTAAATGCATGATACAAAACGGCCGCCATCACGCCGATTTCGCTGACGGCAAAAAATGGGTGTTTGAAAACATCGATGGACCACGCGTAGAGTTCGGGATAAAAATGGGCATTCGCCGTATCCCAAACATGCAGCACAAGAAACGACAAAATCGCCAAGCCAGATAGCCGATGAGCTATCCAACTCCAGTGACCACTGCGCCCCCGATACCGCATGCTCTCGCGTAAGGTGAGAATAAGGGTGGACATGTTCTCTTCCTCCTCAGGCTTAGTGAACATTTTCTGTTGAACAAACAAGACCTTTATGTGATGTTGTACCCTGCAAGCAGACTCTGTTTTGGTTTATAATATTATCATCTATCGAAAACAGGTCTTTTTTTACAGAAGTCTATTTTTTATAGAAGTCTATTGATAGAGGTCTATTGATAGACAGATTACCTGAGACAGGTGACGACAAAGTAACAAATGGCCTGTTTGTCAATTGGATTAGCAGAATTGAGGACGATTATAGCATTGTTTCAATAATCCGTAATTATCTCAAAGGGTCCATTCGTTTTAGATTGGGAGATCATAACCAATCTCTCAATCTAAAACTAAAACGAATGGACCCTAAAAATTATGTTTAGACGTTACTGACTAAATGGCTTGATCGCTTGCATGGATAATAAGCGACTGCTACACTTTGAATCAAATGATAAGACCTTTTCAATTGCGCGATCTGGCGCTGGTCCACCGGTTAAGTGAACTGGGTATTTCCCTGCACACCGAATCAGCTTTAACAAAAAATGTATATCCCATTCGGGGCGCATTGACGAGCCTGGTTGGCGGAGATTTTCCCACGTATGTGTGGAAAGCTGCCAAACGCAGCGAAATGGGCTTTATTCAACTGCACCTGGAAAGAGAAAGTCATCATGGTCATATCCTTTATTTAAGTACTTCACCTGAACCTGAAACCAATGAATCAAACGATACGGATGAACAGGAAAACGGCCGTTCTACCTCATCGCCCTCCGAAGCCGAAACATCTGCCTGGCTACCATTGCTGGATCAAGCCGTTGTAGAAACGGGACAGCGAGGTTTGCACAGCCTGGTTGCAGAAGTTGACGAGGTAGGCAAAGAGCTGCCACTGTTGCGTCGCGCCGGATTTGTTGTGTACACGCGGCAAGACATTTGGGTCTTGCAAGAATCTGATTTAAAAAAGAATGGAAAAATATTAACACCTCGTCGAGCGGTCGATGATTGGGACGTGCAACTGTTGTATGCAAACACAGTGCCACGCCTGGTCCAGCTTGTTGAACCAACGCCGCCAATTTACGATGGCGAGGGATGGGTATTACGTGAAGAAAATGAATTAACAGCTTTTGTCCATATTCATGATGGCCCAGCCGCCACGTGGATGCGCCTTTATATTCATCCGAACGCTGAAGCACAGATCGATGATATTGTGCAGTCAGCGCTCCAAGTGAAACCACCCACGTCTAGCCACCCAATCTACTGCTGCGTACGCCGGTATCAAAGTTGGGTACAAAATGGGTTAGAGCGGATGGGATTTTGTTTGTGGGGCAGTCAAGCGGTGATGGTGAAACATACGGTAAGCCATTTACCGAAGCCTGCACCTGAAATGGCTAGAGTTGTAGACGGTCAACGAGTGACCCCAACGACGCCATTTGTGCCACATTACGATAAACCACACACAAACGGAAAGGCGCGTCATAAAAAGGCATAAGAAGATTTGGAGTATTTCAGCACTTTAGCACTTCAGCACTTCAGCACTTCAGCATTTCAGCTTTCTGGTTGACTTGCTGACAAGCTGAAATGATGACTAGCGAAACAGGAGCAATGGTCGTTTTTCATAACAGCTAACTTGGGGAAAAACGGCCGTTTTACACCAACTATATGAGTGATACACAACCTAATAATCAAGCAAACCAAGACTTGCAACTCCTTCTAGCCATACTTCCAGAAGATGTGCGCGAACGACTTGGCGCACATGGGCAAGAAGATAATTTGCTAGAAGTCGTGATGGATTTAGGTCGTCGGCCAACGGCTCGTTATACCGACGGCGAAATCACGCTTCGAGAAGAAGAAGTCAGTCAAAACGAAATTGACCAAGTCGTAAACGGCATTGGCGATTTCGATGATGATAACCGGGCAGGCATCGCCCGCACCTTACACCGCATTTCCGGCATTCGCAACCGGCGGGCGCAAGTGGTTGGCCTTACTTGTCGCGTGGGTCGTGCCGTTTACGGCACAGTAGACATTATCCAAGACATCATCGAAGATGGGTACAGCGTGCTGCTGCTGGGGCGTCCCGGCGTCGGTAAAACCACGATGCTGCGCGAAATGGCCCGCATTTTGGCCGAAAAGAAACGTGTTGTCATCGTCGATACCTCCAACGAAATTGGTGGGGATGGCGACATTCCCCATCGTGCCGTGGGTCGGGCGCGCCGGATGCAGGTGCCGCGTCCTTCGCATCAACACGAGACGATGATTGAAGCGGTCGAAAATCATAATCCCGAAGTGATTGTGATTGACGAAATTGGGCGCGAACGTGAAGCGGCGGCAGCACGCACAATCAATGAGCGCGGGGTACAGCTCATCGGCACAGCACACGGCAACTCATTAGAAAACTTGCTGCTGAATCCAACGCTCTCCGATTTGGTGGGCGGCATTGAAAGCGTGACGCTCTCGGATGAGGAAGCGCGTCGACGTGGCACACAAAAAACTGTGCTGGAACGTCGTTCGCCGCCTACGTTTGATGTACTAATTGAACTACAAGACCGCAACAGCCTGATCGTCCATCCTGACGTGACGTTTTCAGTGGATGCGATGCTGCGCGGGCAGCCACTCGAAGTAGAACAACGTTCGCGTGATGAGGA
>QQUD01000383.1 GCA_008501785.1 Chloroflexota bacterium | reverse complement strand
CTGCGCGGGAATGACAGGGCCACATTTTGTCGTTTTCTACTAACTGATTAATTATTTAACCTCCATAAGCCATCCGGCTACGAAATGGAAGCCCTTTCAGGGCTAAAATCTGAGGCCCGGAGGGCCTTTCATCTCGTAGATGGGGCGTTTACGCCTCATCGAAAGTGGTGAACAAGTGAGCATGTCATTGCCCAACTCAAGCTGAATGTGATTTGAAGGTGTGAAGTGAGCTGATGGATGTTGCGGATGGTGGGGGAGGGAAACGGCCGTTACCCCCTTACCCACCATAATTAATCGTAAATTGTTCCGCTACACGATTGAAATCAGGCGAACCATCTGCCAGAATTTTGATCTCGTGCAGCTTGTAAGTTGTTTCAGGCAACATGCCACCTGGATACTCCACCCATATTTCCAGTGTGACACTGCCGTCATCATTTAAGGTCGCCGACGGCGGTGAAAATGGTTGGCTTTCTGAAATAAAGTCGTCATTTTCTTGCTGCATCATGGCTACTTCTACAAAAATGATGGCTTCCGCCCAAATGAGCGCCAGCGCTTCACGCTGGCTTTCATCAGCCCAACCGTTATGCGCCAATCCTGCCGCCGTCATATCCCGAATTGTACCTAATTCGCCATCAACAAACATTTCATCGTAGAGGCAGCCGGCATCATCGGCAAAGAAACCGACCAGAATGATATCTTGCAAGGATGACGGCCGTTCCATACAAAAATTGACAACCTGAACGCCTTCACCTTTTTCTTGCTCATACGCCCGCTGCACCCCCTCATCGGTGGATAGATCATAGATAGGTTCATCATTCTGCGTACAGGCAGCAAGCAGGCTGAGGAGAACAATGCTCAGTAACACAATTGTTTTTGGTAAAAACATCTTCTTCATGCGATTCACTCCTAACACCAGCCTGACCCAAAGAGAGCGATGCGTTTGCCACATCGCTCTCTTGAGTCAGCTAGAACTATAGATTTATACGCTGCCGGTTCGTGGTCACATCAACCTACATGATGATTGTTAACACAACGACCAACGGATAGCTATTGCTGCTTATTGATGGTGAATGTCGCCACCAGTTCTCGATTTTCACCGCGATAGATGTTCACCAGATAGGGTGGCTCACTAGAGTTTGTATCGCCGAGCAATAGTTCAACAAAATCATCTGCAAGAAGGGGTTGATTGACAGCCCCAATGGATGCAACGCGGTAGGTTGAATCTACGGTCAACCCAGATGGTGTATCCAATAATTGTGCCGCCGCTTCCGCATTACCTGCTTCCGCTACTGCCCCAGCAATAATGCTTGCTTGCAGCGTGATGTCGGCATTGGCAATGACGATTGATGACACGATATCGCCACTTTGGATGCCATATTTAGGGTAGTTAAGATACCATTCTGTATTAAAGTAGGCAAAATAATCGCCAGTAGCAACTGTGTAAGGCCCGGATGAATTTCCTTCAATAGCAACAACGTCACCAGCTACCAAAGCATTACTTGCTAGGACAAGTTCTACCTCTCCTGTTTCAGTTTGTGTTTCCGTGGTAGTGGGTGCGTCTGCTGGTTCTTCGGCTGGTTCTTCGGCTGTTGTTCCAAAGTTCACATTGGATAAATCGCTAACTTCCGCGCTACATCGCTCACCTTCTTCGACTACTGTAGTACCTTCTTCTTCCCAAAGCCCGGTTTCTGCGTTATATGACCACACGGTCAGAACTTCGTCTGGTGTAGGCTCGCAAGGGATAGATACCTCTGCTTCTGCACCTTCCGCCAAGTCATACTCGTTGCCTTCATCGTCTGTCACTTCGACAGACACTGTGCCAATACTCTCGACACAGCGATCATCTTGGTATGGTGCCAGCCCTTCTTCTTCCCAAAGCCCAGTCTCTGGGTTATAGCTCCACACTGTCAGCGGCTCGCAAGACGTTGACACTTCTGCTTCTGCACCTTCCGCTTCGCCCCCTTCATTGGCCATGTCAGGGGTGAACATGTTCACCTTCACGTCTCCTGTAGCTGGATTGCCGTTCTCATCCACAAGCTCATTGGCGTTAATTGAAACCTGCGTGCCGCTACTGTCTTCCACGTCTATCGGCTGCGTCGGATCAACGTCAAAAGTTTCACCTGCTGGCCCTTCGGTGTTGTTGGGTTCTTGTGTAAGCTCTGGGGCATCATGTGCCCAGAAATCATTATTGGAGGTAAACCCTGTATACGCGCCACCTTCAATGACAAGATCAAAGTTTTGGTAATCGTTCTGATATGGGAAAGAGTCATCAGTCAGAAGACGGTTATTTGGGAAGTCAGGGGTGAGGCTCCACTCCACACCAGCGCGGTTGGTCCATTTCAATAATTCCCCGTCACGTGTGATCTCACCATAATGCCAATCATTGGAGGGGGTATGAAAGGTATATGAACCCAGAACATCATCAATCGTTAAGGGATCACCTTCTTCCATTGTTTCAGAAACCTCATCAACAACTTCTTGAACGGTTTCTTGAGCGGTTTCCAAACCATCTTGAGCGGTATCGACGATTTCTCCAATATCTGGAGTGTCGCCACCACAAGCGGCTAAGGTCAATACTAAAAAGATGGCAAGGGATAATAAAATATTCTTCATGAGATTGTCTCCTTATTATAAAAATACAAAACAGGTTTTTTTACAATACATCAGCGTTTGCGCATGACATGAGGAATGATACGGATCAAACGCTTCCAAAACGCTTCCATCTGTTTTGGGATGGTTGGTTGTGGAAGCGGTGGGGGGGAACGGCCGTTACATCATCAACCCCCGTTCAAACTGAATGCGGTTTGAGAGTGGAATGTAAACTGATAAATGTTGCGGATTGTAGGGGAGGGAAACGGCCGTTATTTTCCAACAAAGAAGCTGGTTTGGAAATCGAAGAAGAGGACTGACACGATCAGGAGATCGGCCAGAGCAAAGGATATACTCGTTGCCGTGATCGAAATTCGTTGTCGTGATCGAAAAAAGAAAATCGATGACGACAACGAATCACGACAACAATTACAAGAAAATCAATCAATTACCGGTTTTTCAGGTTTAAACGGCCGTTAGTAAGACAGCCATTTTTAACCATTCTGTCATACATAATTAAAGTTCCGGCTTGCGCTACGTTGTAGCTGCCGGGGCGAATGGATGGAATTGACACCACGTGATGACACTGTGCCAGGATGTGAGGTGGCAAGCCGTTGTCCTCTGAGCCAAGTAAATAAACACACCGCTGCGGGTGTTTGAATTCAGGTAACGGCTCTCCGCCCTGCTCTACACCAACCAATAAGCAGTCATAAATAGAATCAAGAATTTGGCTTACCTCATCGTAGCCAAACAATGGAATATGCAGCCATGTTTTGAAAACATCACTAGATTGGCGTTTGTGTCTGGCCCCAACTGTGAAAATAAAATCTGCTCCTAGCTGGTACGCACCCCGCCAGAGTGTGCCAATATTGCCCTCAGTTTTTACGCGGTGTATGCCAATCCCAAAATATCCGGGTTGTGTCATGTGCGCCTCGATTTTGCGGACGTTATTTTGGGTCAAGCGACATCACGTAATCGTAACTTTCGTTAAGATAGTCTGCTAATTTATCCAAATCTGCAAACATAGGGTCGGGTATTAACACATACCCTCTCATGACGGCACCGTGGGATTTGAAAATGGTTGTACCCCATGCCTCGATATACTTTTCCTGCACATCCTTTGCATACCTAAATCCCAATTCACCCTCTTTGTTTAGTATCGAAAACATGTGTCCGTTTGCAGATGTATACGGCACGGTTTTTCCTTTTCGATCAAACCTTGGACATTTTTCGACCAGCTTATCATAGCGTTCTAATTTTTGTTTCCACATACTTTTGTTTCTCCACTTTCTGTCCGTTAACTTTTTCAATGTTATCGAACTGATCTAAATAGCATTTTGATCTGTTGTTCTTCGTATGGGTGCGCATGACAGAACGATTATGAGTATAGTTGTTAAGTACAAATTTACTTAACCTGAGTCCTTTTAGATTCACCCAAAATATACAGCTCCCAAGTGTTGAAGATTTCTATAGCATAGACGATCTGTGCACCTTCGACCCAAAACATCCCATCGTCCTCGTATTGCTTTATATCATCTACAGTAATCATGATACTAACCTTATTTTTGGTATGTTATAGCGACATCATTTCTTGTTAATCTGCTTTGTGCGGACAATAATATGAGTAAAAATCTTTTTTCTCTCTTTCTTCTCTCTGTGCAACTCCGTGCATCCTCTGTGAAACTTTGTATAACTTCTTGACCTGTACTGTTACTTCCATTGTTTATACCCCAAGTCATCCATAGGACAAATTGGCTAGACTCTTTTTCCTACTTTGCCATTACACTGCTACATGTTCCTGGAAGAGTCTCATATTTGTAGATCGAAAGGAAGCCCCGAGACTAAACCACACAAATTATTATTTAACAACGGCCCGCACTGATGTCAGGTAAATCAAAATAAGGATGGTGTAAAGATGAATAGGAAGCGTCTCAATTATCTTTTTGGGAGCCTCTCGTTTACTGCTTTGTTCATATTCATTCTACTTAATGCTTTAAATCCGCACACGTTAGCAGCGTCAGGCAAAACGGCCGTTTCCGCCTCGATAACTGTTAACACAACAAATGATGAACTAAACAGTGATGGAGATTGTTCGCTTCGTGAAGCGGTTCAATCGGCTAATACAGATAGCAGTGTTGATGCTTGTACAGCTGGAAATGGCGCTGATGTGATTACACTGCCAGCAGGAAAATATATCCTTTCACTTACCGGCAGCGGTGAAGATTTGAATGCCACGGGTGATTTGGATGTGTTGGAATCGCTGACGATTAACGGTGCTAGCAGCAATTCAACCAGCATCAATGGATTTTCATCAGACCGGATTTTTCATATAAACCCAGCCTTGTCATCTGATCTTTCTTTCCGATTAGAGGATGTTCAGATCACAAATGGGGACGTTGGCAACGGTGCCGGTATTTACTTGAGCAATAGCACAGGGCGTTTGCTTGATGTCGATATTAATTCAAATACAGCCATCACCAATGGCGGCGGTATCTATAACAATAATAGTTTATTGATCATTGAAGGTAACTCCGAGATTGCAACGAATACGGCGGTTGATGGAGCGGGCATATTTTCAGATGGTGAAGGGCAGCTTCACATTGAGGATAGCTGGATTCATCACAACCTTGCTTCTGATGAAGGCGGGGCTGCCAAACTGGACTCTGGCGGCGTGACGGTGCGCAATTCAACCATTGAATACAATGAAGCAACTGAATATGGCGGTGGCGTGTATACGACCATGGATGTGCTCATTGAAGATAGTACCATTCAACACAATACGGCCGTTAACAATTACGGTGGCGGGTTTTATGTGGAAGATGGCTCTTTGATCATTGAAAACAGTACAGTTTATAGCAATACTGCTTCGTATGGCGGTGGTGTTTATCTATATGGAGTAGAGGTCTATGTGAGGCAGAGCATCTTCCGTGACAATCTGGCTACCAGTGATGGTGGTGGTATCTATCACGAATATTATGGAGGTACCATTGTTGAGGATAGCCTTTTTGAAGAAAATACAGCCAATGGCAGCGGTGGCGGGATTAGTGTGTATGGTTATGCTGGGCTTGCCATTGATCGCTCTACTTTTATAAGCAACACGGCGACTACAGACGGGGGTGCTATCCATACATCTGGTGATGACTATCTTTATACCTACATTCGCAACAGTACATTAACCCAAAACGAAGCGGGTAGGAATGGTGGCGCGGTCTTTTCGTACTTTTTGGGGGTTGTTTTTGAGAACAGCACCGTCGTCGCTAACACAGCCGGGAATCAAGGTGGCGGCTTTGCCAACGACTCCTACTTTGGCTATTTTTACAATACAATTTTGGCCGGTAACAGCGCAAATGGAAGCGAGTCAGACACCTATGCAGATTGTTACGTACCTGGCTACAATCTCCACTCAGCAGGTAATAATTTGTTTGGAAAATCAACAGGATGCCAGGAGTATCGTTATGATTTCACGCTGCCTGTCGGCACGCTTTTTACCAATGTTCTGGAGCCACTGGCTGATAATGGTGGGGCAACCCTGCCAGACGATACGCATCCAAAAAGCTACGTTTTGAAGAGTAGCAGCCCTGCGATTGACGCCGGGAATGATGATTTTTGTCCAAGTGATGACCAGACAGGTGCCACGCGCACGAATGGAAATGCTTGCGATTTGGGCGCAGTTGAAAGCGATGATAATGCAACGATCCCCACATTTACCGAGAATGTAATCACGGTTGACACGACAGATGATGACATGGTGGTTAATGGAAACTGTACGCTGCGTGAAGCTGTAGAAGCGGCTGAGACAGATACGGCCGTTGATAATTGTGATGCTGGAGATGGTTGGGATGTGGTGCAATTGTCTACAGGGACTTACATGATTACCCCAAATATCCAAATTACTACAGAACATGTGACCATTCGCGGTGCATCAACAGCAGGCACAATTATCCACGGGAACGATGTATCCCAACTGTTTTATGAAGAGGATGATGGGGGCCTCATTTTGCAAGATTTAACCATTTCGCACGGGTTAGATAGCAGTGATGGGGGCTGTCTTGAAGCCGGTGGGTATGGTTTTGTGATCCTGGTCGATGTTGTCGTTTCTGATTGTGAAGGTCAATCAGGTGGGGCGATTGAAGTGTATGGTCATCTCAATCTTGTGCGTAGTACGATTAAAAACAATACCGCCACGCAAACCGGGGGCGGTGTGTTTAACTACTACGGTCTTGTGCTTGTAAAAGACAGTACAATTATTAACAATACAGCTAATGAGGATGGGGGTGGATTTAGGAGTGAATATGGCTTGAGTCGCCTAAGCAATACAGGCATCATGAGCAATACCATCACAAATACAGCCTCGACTGAGGGTGCTGGTGTTTATATCGAGTATGCTTTGATGATTTTGGATGATGAATCTACTGTTCAATACAACCAATCTGCCAATGATTGTGGCGGTATTTATAGTTATTATGCCGCGACACTTATTGAGAATGCGACTATTAGTCACAATACCAGTGCCAACAATGGTGGCGGCATTTGTGGGGCGACTGAAGGCGTGTGGCTGCTCAACTCGCTGGTTGAAAATAATGTTGCTAGTGGAGATGGTGGCGGTTTTTATGGTGGTGGCCTGATTGAAAATAGCACGATTCGCTACAACGAAGCAAACTCAGGCAGTGGTGGTGGTGTTTACGTAGGTGGTGAAGCGGCCGTTTTGGAAACAAGCTCTATTTATGGCAATAGTGCAGGCTATGGCGGCGGTGTTGTTGTGGATGGGTCATCTTCTTTGAGCCAAGTAACGGTGAGTGAGAATACGGCCGTTACCAGCACCGGTGGCATTTCAATGACAGCAAACAGCATTCTCACCATAAAAAGCTCGATTGTTGCCAACAGCACTGGTTCAGACTGTGCAGCAGCAGGCGAACTGCTTGATGGCGGGTACAATCTTGTTGAATCTGGCGCATGTATTACCGATAGCAGCAGCCTAAGCGGTGACCCAATGCTCACACCAATGACAGAGGTTCCATCCGGTGAAGTTGTGTTGCCACTTCTTGTGGGATCTTCCGCAGTTGACATCATTCCAATTGGTGTCAATGGGTGTGGCGACAAGTTCGTTTTAGATCAACGGGGCTACACGCGTCCTGCTGACGCTGATGCGGATGGCACAAACGCTTGTGATATTGGGGCGTTTGAGTTTAACCGCACATTCATTTACCTCACCTTAATTGCGAAATAAGAACCAACAAAATTTATTCTTTTTACATGACAGAGCGCAGTTAATCTGCGCTCTGTTGTTAACTATTCTTTAAACCGTTTTTCGAAAAGATTGTGGATGGATTGTGTGGGAGGGAAATAATTCAATCATATCCGTTTTTATGCGCAACAGTGATAACCACATTTCCTTTTTTGTGCCCTTTCGCAACATACCGGTGAGCCTCAGCCGCCTGTTCCAAGGAATACTGTTTATCAATAACCGGTTTTATTTTTCCCGCCTCGACTAGCTCCCTGATAAAAATCAGCGATTTGTTTTTTTCTACTGACATGCCACTGATTACTTTTTTGCCGCCAATTAACGAAGTCCAAATCTTAAGAACATAATTAAACAGGCCAATAGTTGGCAGATAGCACCCCTCTTTGTTTAAGGAACTCTTGCAACGTGAAAACGAACTCTTGCCTACCGTATCAAATATAATATCGTAGGTTTCACCGCTTTGGATGAAATCTTCTCGGGTATAATCAATAACCTTATTAGCTCCCAGAGATTTTACCCAATCCAAATTCGAAGTACTGCATACCCCGGTCACGTTTGTCTCAAAATACCGGGCCAGTTGAATTGCATATGTGCCGATACTCCCAGAAGCACCAATGATCAGAACGTTTTGCCCACGCTGAATATTTGCTTTATCCCTGAGGAAAAATAAGGCAGTTGTTGCTCCGTCAACAATCGCGGCGGCTTCTTCATAGCTTGTATTGGTCGGCTTTAGAGCCAGCGACCCTTCTTCACCCATACATTTGTACTCAGCCAACGCTCCCGTTCCAAAACCTCGAAATCCATACACTTGGTCACCTGGTTTAAATCTGCTGATGTCTTTTCCTACTGCTTCAATCTCACCGGCTAATTCAATCCCAAGAATTCTGAACTTTTCTCTAGGTCTTACGAGACCGAGAATGAGCCTGCCCCAATATGGTTTGCCACTGCGCATCATGCCTTCTGCTCTAGCTGCTGTTGTGGCATATATTTTTATCAGGACTTCATTGTCCTTGGGTGTCGGTTTTTTTACCTTTTTAAGTTGCAGGACTCCAGGTGGTCCGTATTTTTCAAACACAATTGCTTTCATTAAATTCGCTCCCGATAATAACCTCTCGGAGGTGTGGCATAGCCTTGCACCTCCGGGAGGTTGGTTTCTCAATTTCTGTATTCAACGGGTGACATGCCGGTTTTGTTTTTAAAAAGTTTCGAGAAATGCTGCTGATACTCAAACCCCAATGCTTGGGCAATTTTATATACGGGTTCTTCTGATCCAAGGAGCATGGTTTTCGCTTTTTCGATTAAATAAAAATGGATATGTTCCTGCGTGTTTTTGCCAGTTTCTTTTTTTAGTAAATCGCTCAGATAATTGGGAGAATACCCCATTGCTTCTGCACACTGTTTAACATTGGGCAAACCCTGGTTTTCTAGTTGATGTGAGTCGAAGTAGGATTGCAAAAAATCCTCAACCTTGATGATCAAATCTTTGTTTACATTTGTCCGCGTAATAAATTGACGGCCGTAATAACGTTTGCAGTAATTTAACAGCAGTTCCAGGTTTGAAATAATCAGTTCATGGCTATAAATGTCTAAATTCTGACTGTACTCCTTCTTAATTGTTTTCACGATGCTGGAAACAGTTTTCCTCTCTTGTTCTGATACGTGCAGAGCCTCATGGGAGTCATAAGAAAAGAAAGTGTAAGCCTTCATTTTGTTGGCAAGCGACCCTTTTCGTATCAGGTCTGGATGAAACAAGAGACTCCAACCCGCTGTATCTGTATTTTTTGATTCACTGATTGGTGTGATGATTTGACCCGGTGCAATAAACATTAGACTTCCTTCTTGAAAATCATAAGGTTGCCGACCGTAATTTATTTTACATTCATGGCCATTTTTTAAGCTGATTGAATATAAGCTCGAGATGACCGGTTGATCAATGACCGGTTTATTTGAGCGGGGAATCTTTGGTGATTCAATGAACGTTATCAGAGGATGTTTGGGCTTTGCATATCCAATCATTTGGTGAATTTGAGAGATAGATTCGATTTTTATTAATTTGCCCATACCTTTTTTCCCTTTTAGGCCCTTGACGATCAGCCAGAAGCTGACGATTAACAAATTAAAACAAATTCTCCATAAATGTCAGCTTTTAAGATTGTTAAAAGATTATTTCAAAACTGCTGACAAGTAAATAAACATTTTACAGAATAACGAATACATTTTACTGATTTTTAGTGAAAATTGGCTCAATTCAACCCAGCCCTTGCTGCTTAAAACCAGCCCCGGAGGGTTATATGGGATGGAAACGGCCGTTTTTTCCCACCAAAGAAAGCGGTCTGGAGACCAAAGAAGAAGACTGGCGCGGTCGGGAAATCGGTCAGAGCTTGGGCATCCCCTCGCGACTTTTCCCAACCATCCCCGTATAATGAATAAGTCAACGACCGATAAAGGAGAAAGTTTAATGAAAGCGATTGTGTTTACGCGTTATGGCTCCCCAGACGTTTTAGAGCAAATAGATATTGACAAACCCGCACCCCAAGACAATGAACTCCTGGTAAAAATCAAGGCGGTTTCAGTGAATCCGCTGGATTGGCACCGCATGAGGGGCGCACCTTTCCTGGTACGTTTTTCTGATGGTTTGCTCAAGCCTAAAAACCCAATGATTGGTGCGGACATCGCCGGGACAGTTGAGGCAGTTGGTAAAAGCGTCACCCAGTTTAAACTCGGTGACGACGTCTATGGGGATATTGGCGCGGGTGGGCTGGCTGAGTTTGTTTGTGTGTCTGAAAACCATATGGTGCAGAAACCGGCCAATCAATCGTTTGCAGAAGCAGCGGCCGTTCCGGTAGCGGCGCTCACTGCGTTGCAAGGGCTGCGTAATTCTGGGCAAGTTCAAGCAGGACAGCAGGTGCTCATCAACGGTGCTTCTGGGGGCGTGGGTACGTATGCTGTACAAATTGCGAAGGCGTTGGGGGTGATGGTAACGGCCGTTTGCAGCACCCGAAACGTCGAATTAGTGCGCTCACTTGGAGCCGATCACATAGTTGATTACACACGCGAAGATGTCACAAAAAACGGTAAGCAATATGATTTGATTTTGGACAACGTCGGCAATTTTTCTGTCTCAAATTACAAACGCAGCTTAAAACCAAATGGAATCGCCGTCGTGGTTGGCTTTACAACCCTGATGCGTATGCTCCAGGTTGTGCTGTTCGGCTCATTAGAAACAAAGTTTGGCAGCAAAAAAATTGGCCCGATGCTGGCACAAATCAATCAGGAAGATTTACAGTTTATCAACGGGCTGATAGAAACTGGTCAGGTTAAATCTGTGATTGACAGATGCTACCCATTCAATGAAGCCGCCGAAGCCGTTCGGTATCTGGAAGAAGGTCACGCCCGAGGAAAAGTCATCGTTTCTGTAGACGATAATTAGCAAATGTTATGCCCAAATAAAATATGAATGGCACAAATGAATGAATATGACGAATAACTCAGGGGATCCACCAAATAGTTCAAAAAAAGAGTGGCATTACATATTTGTTGATGGTTTTCTTCCGTTCAAAAAAGCCTTTATATATTCGTGAAGATCAATCGATGGTAAAGGCATATCAATGTTTGCCCTGTGGAACATTTGATTTAATAGAATTGGGGCAAGTAATGCATTGACGGTTGTCAGGGGGGGCTCATTTTCCAGACGACCCTCGCTTTGGTAGCGGGCGATGATGTGTACAAGACTTTGAATGTTTTCTAGAGGTGTCTGCAACACATTTCTCAACTCTGGATGACGCGGTATTTCCAAAAAGATGATTGGCATAATTTCACCGAATGCTTCATTGGTGGCAACATAGGCCTCTAAAATAGCATATAGATCGGCTTGAAGATCACCGGTATAAGTAACCTTGCTTAGGGGAGCCGTAGAAAACTGATGTTCAAAGGCCCGTTTAATTAAGCCCAACTTATTCCCATACTTTCGGAAAAGGGTGGCTTCATTTATCCCGGTGAGCTTTGCAATTTCTTTGGTGGTTGCCCCATGATATCCACGGGAGACCATCAGGTCGATCACAGTTCGAAAAACATTGGCTTCATCTATTAATTTTGGCATGTCTGTTTCCTTGAAAGGTAGATTGTATCATAAGCAAGTGTTGACTTGCAATAAGATGGCAGATATACTTATTGCAAGTCTTGGCACGCAAAAAATGCAGGAGTAATCGTATGGCTACCGACAAAAAAAACAGCAATGATATTATGCACGGTCTCGGCGCCAACGAGCGAGCGATTCTGGAACGTATCCCCATTTCCATACTGAGAAAAATAGCCGCAGATATTGTGCGTGCGAAGATGCGGGTCCAGTTCACTGGTTGGTTGCAGTATCTACTTCCTATGATATTCGTGCTTCTTTTTTCCTTAATAGGTGGAACAGCACACCTGCTTAATGCTAGGTTTCTCTCAATCCCTTTCCTTGTGTTGGGAATGCTATTTTTAATTGGTGCTATTTTCGATTTGGTAACCGTCAAGTTTCGCCTGCGTTTTCCTGAACGCATTCCTAAACGGAAGGATACCCTTGATCTCTTCGACTTGATGCGGGCAAGGCGCTCCTGTCGTTCTTTCCAAACCCGCAAGCTGACCAATGCCGACTACAACGAGTTGATGGAGTCGGTGCGTGTGCATACTGAAGAGGCTCGGATCGGTGAATCCCCTGTACGTTTTGAGTATATCTCTGCGCCGCTAACCGTGTGGCCCACTGTCAATGCGACCGAGTTCCTCGTCGCTATCGCTCCAAAGGAATACGATCGCATCGCCGTGATTGACGTAGGCAGATGTTTGCAGAAGATTGTCATGGACGCAACCCGTATAGGATTGGGTACTTGCTGGATCGGTCCTGGCGCAGATCACATTAGCATTAAGCAGAATTTGGGCAACCACTGGCCTTGAACACTGCTCCCTTCAACCGTTTTGGGCGCAATTACGAAAGCTGCCAATGGGCACCATCTTCTTATAACGGGCAAACCACGCGGTGTGTTGCGAATGCAGAAGAAAGCGGAGATTTGAAAAGTTTTGATTTTTATGCCACCACGGCATCACGTTACTATGCTCCCATCGCTGTGGGAATTTGGTGCGCGAACTGGGAGTTGGGATGTGAGGCGCTAGGCATTCAAGGACATTTTTCTGTCCTGCCAGCAGAAGAGAGGGGAATATATAATGAAAAAGTTTGTCCCCAACGACCAAGATATGATGTGAGTTGGGTGTTAAATGATACCTAACTTGAATCAATGTGATGTTGCAAACTTATTAGTACGCGATTTAAGGCATAACTCACACCCATTCTGAGCACTAAAAAATCTAAGCTTTTACCAAAGAATCCCCACCTCACTGAGTTGATCCGCACTTTCCACGAATGGATGGAACACACAGAAGGTAACTTTCTCCATCCCCTCAACTCAAACCACCCTTCAACCCAAATGTTGAAGGTTGACAAGAACCCCAAAACACAGAATACTGTTTGTGAATAAACATATCCAAACAAACCCTTTGCCGTACACAAAATTGAATTTCATTGCTGCCTTGCTCGGCTTTGGCAAGTAGTTGGTTATTATCCTCCAGGAGGTGCTGCGCCTCCAGGGGGATCGAGTGGAGGTTAGTGATTATGGATATTTCTGAAGCGACTCAGGCGTTGATGCCGCGTGCGAATGTGGTTGGAGTGGGGATTGGGTATAAAACAGTGGGTGGGGAGTTGGTCAGGGATGAAAATGACACTTTGGTGGAGTGCATCGTTGTGTCTGTGCAGCAGAAGGTTTCACCTGAGCAGCTCTCAGCAAGTGACATTATTCCTGAACGGATAATGTCAAT
>QQUD01000955.1 GCA_008501785.1 Chloroflexota bacterium | reverse complement strand
GCATTCGGGCATTGACGGTGCTGGCCGACACGGCTGCATTGGGGCGTGCCACTCACGACCCCGATTTTAGTTTGGATGAGATACCGATGGATGATGCGGAAACGGCCGTTAACATCCAAAATGGCGAAACGATTGGCGTGTTTCAATGCGAATCGAGTGGGGCGCAGCGCACTTTGCGCCAGCTCAGAGCGAAAAATGTAGCTGATTTGGCGGTGGCGAATGCGTTTTTTAAACCGGGACCGGCAACTGGCGGGATGGCAAAAGCTTTTGTGCGGCGGTATCGTGGGGAAGAACAGGTTTCATTTTTGCATCCATCGCTGGAGCCGATTTTAGGGCCTACGCAGGGGGTGCTGCTGTTTCAGGAGCAGGTTTTGCGTGTAGCGACTGAGGTGGCCGGGTTGAATTGGCAGGAAGCGGACCATTTGCGGCGAGGCATGAGTAAGTTTCGGGCGCGTGAAATGTCGACGATGCGGCTTAGTTTTGTGACGGGCTGCCGCAAACATCACGCATTTAAACCAGAGCAAGCGGAAACGTTGTGGCAGCAGGTGATGGCGTTTGCTGGATATGGCTTTAATCAAGGACATGCGACGGCTTATGCAGACATTAGCTATCGGTCTGCTTATTTGAAGACGCATTGGCCTGCTGAGTTTTTGTGTGCGCGTTTGCAAGATCATGGTGGGTTTCATCATCCGGCGATTTATATGGCGGAGGCGCGGCGGTTGAGAATGGTGGCGCGGGGGCCGCATGTGAATTTTAGTAGCAGGAAGTTTTCGCTGATTAACAAAAAACAAAAAACGGAAAACGGAAAACGGAAAACGAGGGGCCAGCCCTCAATCCCCAATCCCCAATCTCCAATTCTTTTCATGGGTTTGGGTCAGGTGCGGGATTTGCGGCGGAAGTCGGTGCAGGGGATTTTGGTGGCGCGGGAGAAACGGCCGTTTTCCGATCTGCGTGATTTGTTGGGGCGGGTGGGGTTGCAAAAGAAGGAGGTGATGCATTTGGTGCAGTGTGGGGCGCTGGATGGGTTGGGTGAGAGTCGGGCGGCGATGTTGGCTGAGGCTGGTGGTGTGGCGCGGGCGGGCAGCGCGGCGCAGATGGCGTTTGATTTTGGTGGCGAAACGGCCGTTTTGCCGGAAATGCTGGCTGACCGATTAGATTGGGAAACGCACATTCTTGGCTGGCCCGTTAGTGCAAATCCGATTGAACTGGTGAAAGATAAAATGGCTGATGATGTGCCGCTGCGCTATGTTTCGCGTTTGCTCAACCAAAAAACGACAGTTGCAGGTGTGCGCTTGCCGGGCTGGACGGGCGGCAGCGGATTTTTTGTCGGGGATGGCGATAGTTTTGTGATTGCACGGCTGGATAAACGCCTAACTGCGGATGTGAAAGTTAAAACATGGCAGCCGGTGCGCCTTGGGGGTGTTTGGCGGCAGGATGAATGGGGAGGTGGCTGGTTTATGGTGGATAAGGTTGAGCAGTTATGAATTTTTGAGAATAATGAATAAATAATTATGAATGAGGTTGTGTGTTGAAAAGTGAGCGGTGGGTTGTTGGTTTTGTGGTGGTGTTGACGGTTGGGTTTTTGATTGCCCTGGTGTTGAATGTGTCGCCTTATTTGCGGGGGCCGGGGGAGTGGCGTTGGGCGTATGCGATTCCGGGACAGCCATTGCGGCATTTGCTGCCGGTGGTTGTGGTGGGGGTGTACACGGCCGTTTTCGGCATCCGCACCTATCGTCTATCCAAACAAAATCGCCTTTCGAAACGACAACGCAACTTGTTTTTATTGCTGCTGTGGCTGGCAGTGCCAGTCATCCAACTGGCGCTGCTGTGGGCTGAATCACCGGATGTAATTCAACCGCTGTTTTTTCGCACGATTTCGCCGGGGGCCAGCGGCATTTTTACGGTGGGCAGCGGGATTGATAATGTGTGGGATTATTTACGCCATTACCCGGAGTTGATGCCAACATTTCCGGTGCATCCGCAGCGCTACCCGCCGGGACTGCCCCTCTTTTTTTATGGGATGCGCCAGTTTTTTGAACAGATGCCACAGATGAGCGACCGTATTGGTTTTTTCTTGCGCCAGTATCAGTGTCAAGATTTGGCGTTGATGCGGCTGTCGAATGCGACGATGGCGACGGCCGTTTTGCAAATGGCGCTGCCATTGATCAATGGGCTGATTGTGTTTCCGCTGTTTGGGTTGGCGCGACGTACATTGGGGGTGAAAACGGCCGTTTGGACCGTTTTCCTCTACCCGCTGATTCCGTCGTTTGCGCTGTGGGCGGCGCGTTGGGACCAATTTTATCCGTTGGTGACGGTGGTGGCGTGGTATTTGCTGTGCGTGGGTTTGATGGACCGGCGGCGATGGGCACTGCTGCTGTCGGGCGTGGTGCTGTCGTTTGGTACGCTGCTGTCGTTTGGGCTGGTGGCGATGCTGGCACCGATGGGGATTTGGGCGGTGTTGTGGTGGTGGGGGGATGAAAACGGCCGTTCCCTCACGCAATTAGTCGTCGATGGCCTTATTTTTGCGTTGGGATTGGTTTCGATTTGGGCGATGTATCAGTTGGCGTTTGGCATTGGTTTTTTGGACATTTGGCGCGTGTCGATGAGCTTTCATTTGGGATTGGAGCGTGGTTATTGGACCTGGCTGTTTTATCATTTATATGATTTTGGTATTTTCCTCACAATTCCACTGGCGCTATTTTTTGTTTTTGGATTTGCTCGTGCGGTGCGACAGATTCCGCGCAAGTTGATGGCGCTGCCATTGGCGTTTGGGCTGGGTTTGCTGATGTTTGACTTTTCGGGCACGGCGCAGGGAGAAGTGGCGCGGGTGTGGCTGTTTTTGACGCCGTTTGCGGTGATGGTGGCGGCGTGGGCGCTGTCGGTGCGAGTGCATTCGGCGCGGTGGATGGGGGTTTTGGTGGTGTTAACGGCCGTTCACTTGCTCACCTTCAACACATTTCTACGCGTCGTTACCACTGGTGTGCCTGACCCAATCCCCCATGAAGCCCAAAATGAACAGCCAGCGGTGACACATGCCGTTGATGCATCGATTGGCGAAAACATCCGCTTATTTGGCTTTGATCTAGATGAATCGAATGAACAAATTTTGGAACTCAAGCTGCTTTGGCAGACAATAACACCAATGACCCAGTCATACACGGTGTTTGTGCATGTGCTGGATATAAATGGGCAGTTAGTCGCGCAGCAGGACGGGATGCCAGTCCAGGGTAGTTTACCCACAACTTGTTGGCAGTCAGGTGAATTTGTGACCGATGTGTATCAATTATCCCTGTCACAATCCGAGCCATATCAATTGGTGGTTGGCATGTACCTTTTAGAAACGGGTGAGCGTTTGCCTGTCACTGGTGCTGCTGCGTTGGATGGAAATCGTGCCTTTTTAAAGACTTGGCCAATAAAAGGAAAAAATTAGATGATCAGTTTAGGTGCCGGTGTGATTATTGTTGAATCTGGAAACGTTTTGTTGACAAAACGGGAGG
>QQUD01000916.1 GCA_008501785.1 Chloroflexota bacterium | reverse complement strand
GCATATCATGCCCTCAACAACAGCACACCTATTGAACCTGTTGCAGTTGATGAACAATTGTTGATCAACGCTTATGCAGTAAGCGCCTCCATCACACAGGAACACAGCCGCACGTTTTATATGGCCTCCTCTTTGTTGCCTGAGGAACAGCAGGAAGCAGCGCGGGCGTTATATGCGTTTTGCCGCGTCAGTGATGACATTGTTGATGAAGGTGAAGGAAATCGCCTACACGAATTGCTCCGCTGGCGCAATGAAAGTCTGGGAAATCATTCACGCAAAGAGAGTCCGGTAGCATTGGCCTGGGCTGACACGCGCTCAAAATACATGATTCCTCGTCAATATGCAGAACAATTGCTAGATGGTGTTGCTTGTGATCTGGCACAAGACCGCTTTGCAACGTTCAACGAATTGGCTCATTACTGCTACGGTGTCGCTTCAACGGTTGGTTTGATGACGATGCACATTGTGGGTTACAGCGGTGAAGAAGCGATTCCGTATGCGATTAAGCTGGGCGTGGCGCTGCAATTGACGAATATTTTGCGGGATGTGGGTGAGGATTGGGAAAACGGCCGTCTTTACCTCCCCCAAGACGAACTCACAAAATTCGGTCTTACCGAATATGACATCGACAGCGGATTAATCAGCAACCGCTGGCGTGAATTTATGCAGTTTCAAATTGATCGAGCGCGTCGTTTGTATGCCGAAGCGCTGCCAGGGATTGGCATGTTGGGCGAAAACGGCCGCTTCGCCATCGCCGCCGCCGCAGAACTATACAAGGGAATTCTCGACGACATCGAAGCCAACGACTACAACGTTTTCACCCATCGCGCACACCTCACCGGCTGGGAAAAACTGCGCAAACTACCCGGCATCTGGTGGCGCTCACGCACCAACCATTATGGAAAACTCGCTCGACACACACTCCATTCTGAATCACCAAAAGAAATGGAATCGCTACACGCTGAACTAAATTTGGCCTAAATGATATACGGGAGGACAGTATGACAGAAAAAGTAATTATTATTGGCAGCGGCTTTGGTGGATTAGGCGCTGCTGCACGTTTAGCGGCACGTGGCTATCAGGTTGAGATTTTTGAAAAACGAGACAAGCCAGGTGGCCGCGCTTATGTCTATGAGAAAAATGGTTTTAAATTTGACGGCGGACCCACAGTGATCACCGCGCCATTTATGTTTGACGATATTTTTGAACTAGCAGGCCGCAAACGCGAAGATTATGTCGAGTTTGCTCCGCTAGACCCTTTCTACCGCATCTTCGATAAAAACAACAAGCCGTTTGACTACAACGACGACGCCGAATTCACCTACAGTCAAATCGAAAAACAAAATCCGGCCGATGTCGAAGGCTACAAAAAATTTATTGCCTCCACAAAAGCAATTTTCGAAAAAGGGTTCGTGGAACTTGCAGATAAGCCATTTCTGTCCGTTAGCGACATGTTCAAAGTTGCACCCGATTTAATCAAGCTAAAATCACATCAGTCTGTATACAAATACGCCTCCCAATTTATCCAAGACGAGTTTTTGCGCCGCTGCTTCTCCTTCCATCCGCTGCTAATCGGCGGCAACCCATTCGATTCATCATCGATTTACGCCATGATTCACTACTTGGAACGCGAATGGGGCATTCATTACGTGATGGGTGGCACCGGTGCATTGGTGAATGCGCTTGGCAGCCTGATCGAAGAGTTGGGCGGCCGTTTTCATCTGAACACTGAAGTAGATGAGATTTTGGTAAACGGCCGTTCCGCCACCGGCATCCGTCTCAAAGATGGCACCGTCCACCATGCCGACCACGTCATTTCCAACGCCGATGTCGCCTTCACCTACATGAACATGATTCCTGCCAAAGCTCGCGGCCTGCGCAACTCTGATTTTCGGTGGAAAAACCTCACCCGCTACAGCATGTCGCTGATGGTCATCTACTTTGGCACCAAAAAGCGATACACGGATACCCAATTGGCCCACCACAACATCATTCTCGGGGATAAGTACCAAGAACTTCTTACCGACATCTTCAACAACAAAGTTCTGTCCGATGACTTCTCACTCTACCTGCACATGCCAACGCTCACGGACCCATCCATTGCACCAGAAGGACACGAATCCTTCTACGTGCTCTCTCCGGTGCCGCATTTAGATGCCGGTATCGATTGGCGAACAGCGGCAAAGCCATATCGAGACGCAATCATGCAGTTTTTGGAAGATAACTACCTGCCTGACCTGCAAGAAAACATTGTTGCCGAACATTACATTGATCCACTGCACTTCCAAAACACGCTCAACAGTTACAAAGGTTCAGCCTTCTCGGTTGAACCCATTCTGACCCAATCTGCCTGGTTCCGCCCACACAACCGCTCCGAAGATTTCGACAACCTCTACTTCGTCGGTGCAGGCACCCACCCCGGCGCAGGTTTACCCGGCGTGCTCTCTTCTTCCAAAATTGCAGAAGATTTAATTGCAGGCGTTCCTGTTTAGGAGCAGTAATCGGTAATTAGTGAACGGTAATCGGTAAGAAACGTCACCGATTACTGTTTACCGATTACCGCTCACCAACTATGAGTTACTTCACTTTTCTAGCTATCTTTCTCGTTATACCCATTCTCATTTTGCTCGGCGTGGCGTGGAGAAACGGCCGTTTCTCCCCCCATCCCACCACCTTCAACGCCTACCCAGCCACCATCGCTATCCTTGGACATGTGTTCATTGCCCTCATCTACACCACACCGTGGGATAACTATCTGGTAGCAACCCGCGTCTGGTGGTACGACCCTGAATTAGTCACGGGCATTGTCTTTGGCTGGGTTCCAATTGAGGAATACACGTTTTTCGTTTTGCAGCCGATTTTTACTGGGTTATGGCTGTTGATATTGATGCGACAGTTGCCGTTAAAACAAGCTGTTAATTGGGAAAGTGGCAAGGTGAGGATAACGGCCGTTTCCCTTCTCACCCTCATCTGGCTAACTATGATCGTCATCCTCATCAGCGGCTGGCAGCCTGGAACTTACCTGGCGCTTCAACTTGGCTGGGCGCTCCCCCCCATCATGCTCCAACTCGCCTTTGGTGCAGATATTTTGTGGAAACATCGACGCCTCGTGCTGCTGGCAATCATTCCCACAACACTTTACCTTTCAGGCGCAGATGCCATTGCCATTCAAGCAGGCACCTGGACCATCGATCCTGCACAATCATTGGGATGGGAAATCGGCGGCATTCTCCCATTCGAAGAATTTTTATTTTTCCTAAATACAAACGTGTTGATTGTGTTTGGCATGACGCTGCTGCTGGCACAAGAAAGTCAAACACGTCTACAACGATTTCTACACATCATTCGCAGAAATACAAAAACCCCGCAGCACTTGACCGAAATTTAATTAGAGATTTTAACGCAGATTACGAAGATTGAGACGCAGATTGCATAGATTTAAGAAATGATTTTAAATTGGAAAACTTTGGAACAATCTCCGAAATCTGCGTTTAAAAATCTTAAAAACTTAATTCAGGCCACTTCAAATACACGATGCTGGATGCGATAAACCAAAAAACTAAGCCACGGAGACGGCCGTTTCTTATCCGCAAACGACCACCCCTTCCACGCTCTAAACATCGATGTGGCTGTAAAACGGCCGTTTTCATCCCCCAGCTCCAAAACAACCTGCAACATCTCCCGAAAACGAACATCATCATATACAAACGGAAAACGACTCAGCACATCCACCACATGCAGCACGTCATACCACACAAACGGATATTTCAGCTTGCGAAAATCAGTGCCAATGCCAAACATACGCAATTTCCGCTCTCCCTGATGCGCCCAATGCCACAGCAGCATCTCAGCCCCTTGCTGCACAACTAAACTGTCTCGCATTTCTGGAAGCTGCGCCAAAGCTTTTAACGCATACACATTCACAATCGGACAAGGATCATCCTTGCGCCCTGGTCCACGAAAATTCCCCAAATCAGACGCCGCGCTGCATCGCCAACCATCTTCCTGAACCAAACCAACCAAATGATCAACAGCGTGTTGCACCCGAGCGTCATCTCCCATCCCCATCGCCAACAGCGCATACAGCAAAGTCGGGGCATCACACCCCATCCAGATTAAATGCTCACCATCCAACCCACCAAACTGCTTGTAAAGTCGCATTTTGGTTTGAAACGCGCCCTCCGCTGATTGATGTTCAAGAATCTTTTCTAACGCCTCCTGCACCCCATCATCATCGAAATGAATGCCAAAATCGGCCAGCGTAGAAAATGCATAAATCGGGTGGCGTGCGTCGTTGTGTCGTTTAAGCGCATAACCGGGCCAGGAAACGGCCGTTTCCACCAACCCCCTCACCTGCGCATGCGCCACCATCTCCGCCCGTGCCGCCACCACCTCCCCATCATCCTCAGACCGCCCCACCAAATCAATCAGCGTCCGATAACGCGTCCACGGCTCATCCGACATCAACAACCAATCAATCTGTTCGGTTCCAAAAATCATGTTCACCTCTACAAAATGATAAACAGAACACGAACGATACGGATGACGCGGATTTTCTTATCCGCCAAACCCGTATCATCCGTGTCCTATTTCCTTGCGTCCTGCAAGATTTTAATTTATATGTTTGAGCACGTGCAAAGCACGCAGTGTCACCCATTTACTCGGCTTCCCTTTTTGTTCAATATCAACCCAAGTTTTGCCATTGTAGGTATAGTCAAGCAACCATCGCCCCTGATCGTCCTGCTTGCTCAACAACAAGTCAATTCCATTTTGCATACGCGGGTCGTTAGCAAAACCGAGCGCTGCCAACACTTCCAAATTTTGCAGCACATCGGTGATATAACCGATGGGATAACCAAATTTAAACCAGCTTCGATTGGGCTTAGTCGTGTACCCCATTGGATAGTCGGCGGCGGCCGGATCGCGGCTCAACAAGAAGTTGATGCCGGTTTCGATGGCGTTTTGCATAACGGCCGTTCTCGCCCCCACTGGCACCTTACTCAACGCCAACATCGCCTTGATCGCCCCCCACGCACACGGCAATTGATTATTTGCACTGCACAAAAACCCCGGTCCACAATTCGCACTTTTTAGATAATGGACCGGCGCTTTTTTATTCGTAAACGGCGCAATCCCTTCACCTATGATGCTGCGTGCCAACCATTGAAGCGCATTCTGCAACCGTTCATCATCCAGATAACCAAAATCAATCAACGCAGCACACAAATTGCCTTGCAAACAGTGAATCAGGCCGCTGTTATTGCCGCTGGCACTCAAGCCACCATGTTCAGCAATCGCAAAATCAAAAAGATGCTCACATGCTTTTTGAATGCGCGGATCACGTCCATCAGCCCCCAACTGAGCCAGAAATATAATTGACCACATTGTCCCGTTGTACTTGGGCAAATAACCCGGCTTTACCCAGTAACCATCCGCATGTTGGTTTGCAAGAATGGTGGGCACCGGTCCATTGGTCATCACCGCTTCCTGAGCTGCTTTCAATTCTGAACTTTCAGAATCAACAAGTTCTTTCAAAGCAAAAAAACGCACCCCAGGATTTTCTAAATCTTCTTCTATTAACCAGGATGTTTGTTGTGAAGATACTGACATTTAAATCACCTCCACTGCAACAAATTAACTGACCCTGAAATATCTTTGTAAACAAAAACGCTCGCTTTACAAAAGATGCTAGTTTAGAAAGTTTGGTTCAGGTCAGTAACTCACACTGTGCAATTTCTTAATCGCACTCTCCACAGAGCGACGATCTTTGCTGCTCAATGCAGAATCAGCCGCCCAGCGCTCATAGCTGGGTAACAAAGATACAAACGACGGTAAAAAATTGGGCGTCATGCTGCGAATAACATCACAAAGCACCCAGGTAGCTGCCACATTATCAGGTGGCACATGCCGGTCCAGCAAATCTCGCACCCGCACAATTTCGCCCCGCGCACACAAACGAATGGCAAAACTAACGGCCTTCTTTACATCAACTTCTTCATCAAACAACAAACGCTCAATCATTTTCAGACAGCGTTCAGTATAAGCCGCGTGTTTCATAGGCAGACGCCCCACGGCAATAACACCAGCCCGCCGCACCCATTTATTCTCATCGTCCAGCCAGTGATCCATTGAGTCAAGCCACTGCTCCGGTAGTTTGCGTACAATTGGTTCTAGCGCATCCATGCCCATACGGTCAGCATCTTCCCAGGTGATACAGGACCGACACATCTCCATGAGCAAGGGAATGATACTTTCAGGTGCAGCCAATTCCATTTTGCCCAACGGAATCAGCGTGACGACACGCCCTTCACGACCGTATTCATCCCACAACAACCGCGTCAACGGGATAAAATCATCCACCCGTTTCTGGGCGACTTTGGCTAATTCTTTGCCAATAGCTTTCAACACTGGCACCGGAATGCCCACCGTTTCCTGCTTTTTTCGCTGTTCGGCCTTGATGCCAGCCATGCTTTTTGGTTCGTATTTTAGCCAGAGGGCGCGTAGGGAAACGGCCGTTTCCCCCGGCACCATCGGATCATACGCTTCAATAATTTGACCCACTTGTCCAGCAATTTCTTTTTTCATAATTCAACACTTCTTACATTGACTAAAGAAAACGAATTACACACACTATTGTCATTTCGAACGAGGTCTTTGAAGTGAGCAATCCCTCTGACCCAGCAAAAAAGAAGGGGAATCCTCAGCAGACAACTAAGAAACTCACTTCATTTCGACCCGTTCGGCTACGCTCAGGGCAGGCTCTTCAAGGAGAAATCCCAACAACCTGCACAATAAAGGTATTTGGGATTCCTCGGGGACCTCGGAATGACGATTGCAGGACGAGTTTCTTCCCTATTCTGTGCTTGGTCTTCCCGGCATCAGCTAAAATAACTAGTACCGTAACTTTCTAAAAATGTAGGGCGATTTGATAAATCGCCACTCTGGGCGAATTGCCAATTCACCCTACAAAATCATAAAGTTGAGGTACTAAGTGCATTCAATCAAGTTGTGTTGGTTCAAGATTGGACCAATCTCAAAGATTGGTCCAATCTAAGCGACAAAACATTTTTGTTTGTACTTAGTATTGACAACAACTTTGACTAATAGCAAAAAAATAAACTAAAACAACACATCAATTATAGCACACACGTTCTACTCACTCAAATATTTTCCATTTTGCTTCAAAATTTTTTCAACAACGACAATCTTCTAGCCAAAGACAAAAACACCCCACTCCAAAATCCAGAGTGAGGTGTTTTTAATTGATTCGTTAAGAAATACTATCGATTAAGCAGTCTTAGACTTTTGGACCCGCATTAATGATAGCCTTGCTGCTGCCAGCTTTGAACTGTTTAAAATTCTTTTTAAACAGTTTAGCAAGTTTACGCGCTTGTTCATCGTATGCATGTTCATCATTCCACGTGTTACGAGGAATCAAAACTGCATCCGGTACATGCAGACATGATGTTGGCACTTCAAAACCAAATAATGTATCTGTTACAGTCTCAACTTTGTCCAATGAGCCGTCATGAATTGCGTTAATGATGGCGCGTGTATACCGGAGTCGAATACGTGAACCGACGCCAAATGGGCCACCTGTCCAGCCAGTATTCACCAGCCATGCCTTCGCGCCATGCTCTTCCATTTTTTGAGCCAGCAATTCAGCATATTTGCTAGGATGCCATACCAAGAAAGCAGCTCCGAAACAAGCCGAGAACGTGGCTTGCGGCTCAGTCACACCCATTTCTGTACCGGCTACTTTGGCAGTGTAACCACTGATAAAATGATACATTGCCTGTTCTGGGGTCAATTTACTTACAGGAGGCAATACGCCAAACGCATCGGCCGTCAACAGAATGACATTATTCGGATGTCCACCCATACAAGGTATTTTTGCATTTGGGATGAATTCCACCGGATAGGATGCACGGGTATTTTGCGTAAGGGAAACATCGGTGTAGTCAACAGCATGCGTCCGCTCATCATAAACCACATTTTCTAGCACAGTACCAAACTTAATTGCACCATAAATTTCCGGTTCTCTTTCTGCAGAGAGATTGATGGCTTTTGCGTAGCAGCCACCTTCAATATTGAAAACACCATCTTCTGTCCAGCAGTGTTCGTCATCACCAATCAGCTTGCGGTTTTGATCGGCAGATAAGGTAGTTTTACCCGTTCCAGACAGTCCAAAGAAGACTGCGACATCCCCATCATCACCTTCATTCGCCGAGCAGTGCATCGACAAGACGCCTTTCTTCGGCATAATGTAATTCATGACTGTAAAGACACCTTTCTTCATTTCGCCTGCATATTCTGTACCAAGAATGACAAATTCTTTTTGCTCAAAAGACAGATCAACACTCGTTTTTGAGGTCATACCGGTCGTATGACGGTTCGCTGGGAATTGACCTGCATTGAAAACAACATAATCTGGTTCACCAAATGATTCCAACTCTTCGAATGTGGGACGAATCAACATGTTGTGCATGAAAAGGGCATGGTATGGCCGCGTGCAAACAATGCGAACCTTGATACGCTCTTTCAGGTCCCAACCTGCAAAGCCATCAACCACGTAAATTCGGTCGCATGTATTCAGGTAATCGAGGGCGCGTTCACGATTGATTTGAAACGTGAGTTCATCAACCCCAACATTAATATCTCCCCACCAAATATCATCTTTAGAAGTATCATTTACAACGATGCGCTTGTCTTTTGGGCTGCGTCCAGTTTTTTCCCCAGAGCGCACCATGATGGCACCAGAGTCAGCAATGGCAGCTTCCGGTTCGTAAAGTAAAGCTTGCTGATAAAGATCCGCAGGCACTGCATTCCGAACAATGTTTGTAACTTCAATCCCATATTGTTTCAGAGCGAACTCATTTGACATAATTATCTCCTTGATCTGTCATAATTTATTTCTCTAAAAATTGCTTCCGTTGACTTGTGAAAATATGCCTCAAACTTTAAATTTTAGAGGCCCTTTGCGTGCTAGTGGGATGCTATCAGCCATTTTGGCTGACTTAAAACGCGTAAATCATTATAGCTTCTTAATGGTTTCATTGCGATCATAATTCCAGCGGATATTAATAAGAATTACATTACATTAATCACATAAATTGCAAATTTGCAGATTGATTGCACGACATCTCCATAATTTCTCCAGAATCCGAGCCTAAACTAAGAATAATAAACACGAAAAATAATTTGCATTTCAGCTAATCAGCATTTCAGCATTTCAGCTAGTCAGCTTCGTCTGAAATGCTAACGAGCTTTACGGGAGTAAAAATGGATAAAAAACGACTAATTTGGATACTTATTGGTTTCGCCATCATTGGCGGAATTGTTTTTGTCAGCTGCAGCACGGCTTCCCAGAATGAAGCAAACGCACTGGCAGGCGAAACAGTTACGGCCGTTATCGGAGACCTAGCTGACAGCGCAACGGCTAGTGGACAGGTTTTGCCACAGCATGAAGCTTCTTTGTCTGCAAATAGTCCAGGGGTGGTTACGGCCGTTAACGTCCGCACTGGCGACACCGTAAACACAGGCGATGTGCTGGTTCAACTAGAAACCGCATCCCTGCAACTCGATGTCGCCAACGCAGAACAAACATTGGCAATTGCAGAGGCAAATCTAGCCAACCTATTAGCACCAGCGGATGATTTTGACATTGCGTCAGCCGAAGCGGCTGTTGCCAGCGCACAAGCACAAGTCAATGATTATCTCGCAGGTCCAACCGAAGCAGAAATTGCCTTGGCTGAAGCAAGCGTGAATTCGTCTACAGCTTCGGTCTGGTCTGCTTCGGCAAGTTTAGGGTCTACACGCGATTCGATTACAGAGGCGCAGATTAAGGCAGCGGAAACGGCCGTTCTCTCCACCCAATTCGCCCTCGAAAACGCCCAAGAAGCCAACGAAGATAACACCAACGCTGACACCCACGCCGCTCTGCTAGAAGCGCAGCAAGCCTACGCCGACGCAGTCGCCACGCTGCAAGAGCTGCAAGCAGGTCCTGACCTGGCCGCTGCCCAAAACAGCGTAGCCGCCGCCAGCGCTCGTTTAGAAGTCAGTGAAATTGATTACAACGATACGTTAGCAGGAGCCACCGTTGTAGATTTAGCCAGTGCCGAAGCCCAACTCGCCAGCGCACAAGCAGCCCTGGCCACTTTAGTTGATGGGCCGACAGATGCCGAAATTCGCGCCTCTGAATCAGAAGTTGAGCAAGCACGCATCTCACTGGCAAACGCCACAGAGCGACTGCATGAAGCATCAATTTTAGCCCCATTCAAAGGCATGATTACCGAACTTTACGTCAGCGAAGGAGAACTTGCCACCGGGGTCGTCATCGAAATGGTAGATTCCAGCAGTCTAGAAGTCGTGCTCAGTGTAGATGAAGTGGACGTGGGCACCTTTAGCGTTGGACAACCGGCCACAATCAGCTTGGAGACGTGGCCTAATGAAGTTGTAGACAGCGAAGTCCTGGCAATCGCGCCAAGTGCTCAAGAAACAAATTCTGGACTCGTTTCTTATGATGTTCATCTGGCAATTGGCACAACGGACCTTCCGATTCTGGTAGGCATGACCGCCAATGCCAACCTGATTACAGCCGAGGCAGCAAATGTGTTGCTGGTCCCCAATCAAGCGATCACCCCAGATCGCACAGCGGGCAAATATTTTGTTGAATTGCAGCAAGCTGACGGCACAACGAGCACAGTTGAGGTGCAAATTGGTCTTGCAGATGACAATTTCACCCAAATCAAAGACGGCATCCTTGAAGGCGACACGCTCGTAATCCCAAATTTTGCAACTGCAAATGAAGAACGAGGACCAGGGAATGGCGGACCGTTTGGCGATTAAATGGATTAATGGTGAGCGGAAACCGGAATGAAGCCATCGAATGAATTCGACGTCTGAGTCTGAAAACATGTTTATGGAAATTAAAAATTTATTTCGGTAATAGGTTTGGTAAGGGCGAGGCGGTAGCGAAAGGCATTGGCAGAAGCAAATGACCTTGTCTCGCCACCGCCTCGCCCGAAATTGCGGCAATCAGGGCTGCGGAGTAATGAAAATGAAACTAAAAGAAAACAAAAAACTACTTTGGACATTGATAGGCATCGTAACTGTCATTCTAATTATTGTCGGATTCAGCGCATTTCAAACGGGCGACGATGAATCGACAACCCAAACAGGCGACATCGTCACCGCTTTTGTCGGAGACCTTTCAGCCAGCGCAACAGCCAGCGGCAGCGTTCTGGCACAGCGAGATGCGTCATTAGCATTTATCACAGGTGGCACAATTGAAGCCGTCTTTGTTGAAGTTGGCGACAGTGTTGCAGCCAGCACGCCCTTGGTGCAACTCGTGACGGCCGACCTGGAACGCGTTGTTGCCAATGCTGAACAAAGCTTAATCATTCAAGAAACAAATTTGGAAACTTTGTTGGAACCAGCCTCGGCAGAAGATATTGCTGCGGCAGAAGCGGCCGTTTTCAGCGCCCAAGCCCAACTCGATGATTTACTAGACGGCCCAGACGAAAGCGACATCGCTTCAGCCGAAGCCAATTTACGTGCAGCTCAGGCAGATCTCAATGCCGCCTATGCACGACTGAGTGAAGAAAGAGCAACAGCCACCGCTGAAGAAATTCAAGCCGCCCAAATTCAACTCGAATTGGCACAAACAGAAGCCACCTCTGCAGCCGAATGGCACAGCACCACGCTGGTCATGGAACCACAAAAACGCCTCAATGAGGATCGGATTGCTGATATTGAGGAGTCTGCCCGCCTATCTGCGCTACAAGCCAATGCAAATTTAGCAGAGGCGCAAGAAGTATACAACACGGTTATCAACGGGGATGCCAACAGCATTGCATCGCTGCAAGCGAGTGCATCGCTCTCGCAGGCAAGCGTCGCTGCGGCTCAAGCACAGCTAGATTTGGTGCGGGAAGGTGCCAGCGACATGCAAATTGCAGCGGCAAAAGCGACATTGGCGCGGGAAACAGCCACGTTGGAATCTTTGTTGGCTGGTGCATCGGCAGAACGGATTGCGATTGCGGAAGCGCAGGTGGAACAGGCACGCATTTCTTTGCAAAATGCGCAGCAAAATTTGGAAGATGCGACGTTGACGGCGCCGTTTGCGGGAACGATTACGGCCGTTTCTGTCTCCCCCGGTGAACAAGCGGGCAGCATCGCCATTGAAATCGTAGACCCAACCAGCCTGGAAGTGGTGCTGGATGTAGATGAAGTGGATATTGGTGAGATGGTGGTGGGAAACACGGCCGTTATCACCCTCGAATCCTGGCCAACTGAAGAAATCGATGCCCAAATCGCCTCCATCGCACCCAAAAACACAACCGTAGCAGGCTCTGCCCTCGTCACCTACGAAGTTTACCTGAGCCTCAGCGAAACCAACTTGCCCATTCTGGTCGGCATGACCGCCAATGCCCAGCTCATTACCGAACAAAAGACAGACGTGCTGCTCATCCCCAACCAGACTATCACACCAGACCGAGCCGCAGGCAAATATTACGTCAACCTGATAACCGGCGACACCAGCGAAACAGTTGAAGTCACCATTGGCCTTAGCGACGGCGAAAACACCCAAATCACTAGCGGCCTGGAAGCAGGCGATCAACTGCTTATCGGCGACGCAGCCCCCACAGCAGGAGTTCGTTCAGGACCCGGCGGGGGAGACGGCCCATTTGGGGGATAGAAGCAAATGGTAAAAGGTAAATGGAAAACGGAAAATGATTACTGACCACCGACTAAAGACTAAGACTAAGGACTAAAACAATGATCGAATTAATAAATATCACAAAAACCTACGAAATGGGCACGCAAACAGTTCACGCCCTGCGCGGGATAGATTTAACAATTGAAGAAGGCGAATTTGTAGCCATTATGGGGCCATCTGGCTCAGGCAAAAGCACGCTCATGAACGTGATTGGCTGCCTCGATGCACCGACCAACGGCACCTACACCTTAGATGACATCGACGTCAGCAACATGACCGACGATGAACAAGCCCGCATTCGCAACAAGCGTATCGGCTTTGTTTTCCAACAGTTCAACTTACTACCCAGAACAACCGCTTTAAAACAAGTTGCGTTGCCACTGATGTACGGCGGATTTAATCGCAATGATCGGAATGAACGTGCGCAACAGGCATTAGAATCAGTTGGATTAGGAGATCGTGTGGACCACAAACCAGACGAACTTTCTGGTGGGCAACAACAGCGCGTAGCGATTGCCCGCGCATTAGCTACCGACCCCAGCATCATCCTCGCAGACGAGCCAACTGGCGCATTAGATTCTACATCTGGGGATGAAATTTTGGGGCTTTTTAAAAATTTACACGATTCAGGCATGACCGTGATCATGATTACGCATGATGCCGAAGTTGCCGAATTCGCAGAGCGAAAAATTTGGATTCACGATGGCATCATCGTCGAAAATGAATAAAAAACAAAAATTATGCGTCATTCTGCGTCTAATATTTGCAGGAGTTTACAATGAACTTTACAGAAAGCATTTTAACGTCTCTTGACAGTTTAATGGCCAACAAGATGCGCTCAGTACTCACCATGCTCGGCGTGATCATTGGTGTTGCGGCTGTGATTGCTTTGATGGCAATTGGCAATGGGGTTAGCGATTCTATCACCAGTGAAGTGCAATCCTTTGGATCAAACTTGCTCACGATCTCAACTGATTTTGATAACAGC
>QQUD01000377.1 GCA_008501785.1 Chloroflexota bacterium | reverse complement strand
CCCAATCCACCAAAAAACAACGCTTGGTTACGGCGCACGTTGCCAGAACGCCAGCCAGTCCATATTCCTAACAAAGCCAAAAACAGCGGCAAAATCCCCAGGTAAATACCGCCCTCCACATAATTTTTCAGCCCCCATTCGCTGTTCGTCTTAGGCTGACCATTGTAATTTGTCTCAAATGGCACCATATCGCCATTCAACACATCCCGGTATTCGTGGTGTGCAGGGTTGCCAAAAAAGTTTGGCATCAACAGCGTCAATACCCGCCGCTCTTCAAATGCGTAACCACGCACGTCATCAAACGTGGCTGATTCTTGTCGGAAATTGACATCAGCCAGTTCGTAGAGTGGCACAAGCTGCAAGCTGCCCAGCATCAAGCCAATCAACACCATTGCGCTGAGGGAGAAAAACGGCCGTATTCCCCCCTTCACCCCTTCCCAACGCCAACCCGTCACACGCACCAACCGCCACGCCCCATACAACCCCATCACCAACAGCGTATAAATCGTATACTCAATATGCCCTGCCAGAATTTGCATTCCCAACCCAACCGCCCCCAATACAATCCAGAGGATTGGGGATTCGGGGGTAGAGGTTAGGGTTTGGGTGTCTCCCGTTAAAAGTTGATTGTTAAAAGTTGATTGTTGATTGTTATCTTCCTGCCCTTGCCCCCTGCTCTTTGCCCCTTGCACCACCTTCTCAATACACCCAAGTAACAACGGCAGCCACGGCACCGCCCCCACAATCATCGGAAAAACAGCCGCACTAACAACGATAAAACCACCGCCCTGATAGGTTAACCCAGCCAGAAAGGCACTGCTGCGCTTCAGGCCCAAAATACGGCCGTAAACATACATCAGCACCCCGGCCAACCACAGCTGGCTCACCGTGTACCACCCATACGCCGCACTCAGCGGCAGCACCAAAAACAGCACACTAAACGGATAGTACATCGAGTGCTGACCCGCCGCTAAAAACGGCACACCAGCAAACAGGTACGGATTCCACAACGGAATATCACCCGCTAAAAAAGTCTCTCGTGCAAACTGCTTCCACGCATAATTTTCAATAATCAAATCTAAAATGAGTCCATTTTGCGGTGCACCAACTCCCAGCGACGCGGCTGCACTTTGCCACGGCTGCCACTGAAACAAATTATCAACCGGCAGCATCGTTTTGCCACCCAGCGTCACATCGCCAAACAGCAGCAGCGGCAGCAGCAAAAACCCTAAGATGATGAAAAAGTCGAATTTATATTGGTTAAGTCGTTTCATTTATGTCTGATTTTTTCTAAGATATGGCAAATTATGGTTCAAATGGCGAGAATGGTCCACACGTTTACCCAACGGAATCCCCGTTTCTTTTACGCAGCATGCAAAAAAAACAGGGCTATTGCTAGCCCTGAATGTAAGCTTTGGTAAAACGGCCGTAATCCCCTACGGATGCCGTGCCAACACATGATGCAGTGCTTCAATATCTTCCACCTGATGCTCTTTTGCAGAAAGACTCGACACTTGCACTGTCAACCGTTCCGCATCTGGCATATTGTTAAGCTGCGAGCGTTCCATTGCTGGATAAAAATATTGGATAGACGGCTGCAAGCGGACCAAACACCGTTCAGCCAATCGCTTACTGCGGTCTGACGTCGTCACAATAATAAAATCGCCGGAATCAGCATGGCCAATAAAATCATGTTCATTGCCACTTTCTTGCACAGCATTCGCTAGCATCAGCGTCACAGCACGCGACACATCATCCGTCGCCACAAAACCAAACCGATCTCGAAATTTATTCAAGCCCCGAATACCAGCAAGCACGATACCCCAATTCGGCCGTTGCAACATTTTCTCAAGCCGTTCCAGCACCAACACCCCTTCCGGCAACCCAGTCACCGGATTATGCATCGTGCTCATCTTGGTACGCCGCAGCGCATTACGAATCCGTAACCGCAATTCCTGAATATCAAAAGGCTTCGTAATGTAATCAACCGCGCCCAATTCCAATCCGGCCAGCTTATCTTCACGCTCACGTTTTTCTGTCAAAAATATAATTGGAATAGTTTGCGTGCGACGATGCTGCCGCAGCTGCCGACAAACCTCATAGCCATCAATATCAGGCAAACGAATATCCAGCACAACCAAGTCAGGTGAAACTTCCTTGATTTTCAAAACAGCTTCTTCTCCACGTGTAGCCTGAGTGACATCATAACCTTGTACACGCAAATACGCGCTCAACATCTCTGAGAGGTCCACGTCATCTTCAACAATGAAGATTTTGGAATCTTTATTATTTTCTGCCACAAATGCGCTTCCTTATCTATTGTTGCCAATTTCCAAAACAACAACCCATCATTAAATCGGGGGGTGGAAATTGGCTAAAGGCTTTTTCGATTCAAATTAAATCTTTTCATTCTCAAAAAAGCCTATTTGAAGTGCTACTTAATTGGTTCTTTATCGATTTTGATGATACCAGCCTTGCACCCCATCCCAATGCACTCTTGCGGTTCAACACGAAATTCCAGGCCACCGCTGACCCAGCGCAACGTCTCTTGCAAAATGCCAACTGCAATATAGCACATTGGATGTTTAGTTTGACGTCCCCAACACATAGAACATTGATCAATGTAATAGAGAAAGTGATCGTCAAACTCTTCAACCCGGCTTGTCTGGTCGCTATATTGCGTAAATATGCGAGCCACTACGGGGACACCAATCTTCAGTTTTGTGCGTAAAGGCAGCACCTTAAAGGCAAGATCACTCACACCCGCCAATGCCCCAAACTGCTTCAACCCTTTAGAAAAGATGGCTCTCCCACCGCGCAATGCTAGACCTCGCCCACCACGAGTCCCATAAATCTCTTGTAGTCCAACATTGATATTACTAATAAAGGCAAAATCAAACTCTTTTTCTAAATTATCCGGAGGAAGTTCTTGAATAAATTGCTGCATCTCAATCAAATTCAGCAAGGCATTCAAACCGTTACGCCCCATCACATCTTCCATTGACATGAGTAGAATGCGCCCCATTTTATTTGGATAATAAAGCCCACTGATGGGAACCAAATTTCTCACGGATAACTCCTGAGCTACCTACAATAAATGATTGCATATTGGTGAACAACAATAGCCTACCAAGTATAACAAGCGGTTAATGTTTCAACAAAACTTGCAGTTGGCACTCTGGAGTGACCATGCCATAATTATGTCATTGAGGTGCAACGCACTTGATTAAATCGTCATATTGCGATAATCATCTTTCAAGTGCGTTGCACCTAATTGGAATCGATTATGATTAATGCAAAAATGATCTTTCCATCAGATTTTCGATGGGGAACCGCCACCGCTTCTTACCAGGTGGAAGGCAATAATACGAATAGTGATTGGTGGGCATGGGAACACGATGCCAAGCAAAACCCCAATGGACATTTAACAAACCTGGCCAGCAATTGGTGGCAAGATGCCGAAAGCGATTTAGACAGAGCCGTTGACATGGGTACAAATGCCCATCGCATGTCGCTGGAATGGAGCCGTATTGAGCCAGAGCCAAGTGTTTTTGACGACGATGCACTCGCTCGTTATCGACAGATTTTGCAAGGAATGCATGAACGGGGAATTGAACCGATGGTGACGCTGCATCATTTCAGCAATCCAATTTGGCTGTCAGAAAAAGGTGATTTTCATTCAGATATTGTTGTTGATTATTTTCGACGATATGTGGCAAAGGTTGTCTCAACGTTAGGCGATCTGATTCCTAAATGGATTCCGATTAATGAGCCAATGGTTTATGTGTTTTTACGCAACCTTTCTCAAGAATTCCCAGCCCCACAGCAGCCCGGTTTCGTGGGTGCGATGCGGACTTTGCGCAATATGTTGCATTGCCACGCAGCAGCGTATCATGTGATCAAAGAAGCTTTTCCCGATGCTGAGGTTGGTGTCGCTAAAAATATGGCCGCTTTACAACCAAAACGGCCCAACAATTTGCTTGATAAGCGCTGGGCAAGGTGGATTTCGTGGTTGTATAACGATATGTGGATGGATTGTGTGGCAAACGGCCGTTTACATCCCATCCTCGGTCGCGGCAAAATCAACCATCTGGCAAACAGCATGGATTTTGTAGGCATCAACTACTATACGCGATTTTATGTCAAATTCCCACCGCTTGGCGGCGTTTTAGAAACAGAATGGGGGCCAGGTGCTGTTATCAGTGATGGCAATTATGGCGAAATTTACCCAGATGGCATGTTTCAAATGATTAAGCGGGTCATGCCCTACGAAAAGCCAATTTATATTACCGAAAATGGCGTGCCAGATCGGGCTGATTTGTTACGGCCGTCTTTCATCATCACCCACCTGCGCGAAATCTGGCGAGCCATAAGCTTCAACTATCCTGTCATGGGCTACTACCATTGGAGCCTCATCGATAATTTTGAATGGGATCGCGGCTGGACCCAACGATTTGGTCTAATTGAACTCGATGTTGACACACAAGAACGGAGGCTGCGCAAAAGCGGCCGTTTATATGGCGAAATCTGCCGCTCCGGCAGCGTCAGCAGCGACATGGCCGCCCGCTACGCACCAGCACTAATGAACACATTGTTTCGCGGAGAAGCCCCAGGAAAGTAAACAGTGATCAGCACGACTGTTTCAAATTAAGACGCGGAATAACGCGGAAGGAAAATGAGAAATCCGCGTCTTGCGCGTTATTCCGCGTCCCATAATTCTTCACCTTTGCAAAAGTGTTGGGTTGCTAGATCAGGAAACAGTAATCAAAGACAATAGGACTGCCTGACTACAAGACTACCGACTAAAGACTTCCCGACTCACAACCATCAATGTGTTATAATTCAACAAACTAAAATGAACCGCAAACCTGTGGCGCGATAGGGAGATAGAAAATGTCTGGACATTCGAAATGGTCAACCATCAAACACAAAAAAGCGGCAACCGATAAGAAACGAGGCAAAATATTCACACGCCTCGCAAAAGAAATTACGATTGCTGCACGAGAAGGGGGCGGCGACCCCGAATTTAACCCACGGCTGAGTCTGGCCATTGAAAAAGCGAAAGCTGGCAACATGCCTAAAGACAATATCGAGCGGGCTCTCAAACGAGGTACCGGCGAACTCGAAGGCGGTGCTTTAGAAGAAATCATGTACGAAGCATATGGGCCTCACGGTATCGGCATTCTGATTGAAACCGTTACCGATAATCGCAACCGTTCAATTGCTGATGTACGCCATATCGTCACCAAAAATGGCGGCAACATCGCAGCCTCCGGTTCCGTTGCATGGCAGTTTACCCGCAAAGGGTATATCGCCATCACCGACGAAGTTGACGAGGATGAGGTATTCATGGTTGCAGCCGAAGCGGGCGCAGATGATGTACAGTTTGGCGAAGTAACCGAGATTTTCTCAACGCTCGACACCTTTCAAGATGTGCAAAAAGCCTTAAAAGAGTCTGGGTACAAATTAGCAGAAGCAAATCTGCTCTACGACCCCAACAATCCAATGGAACTCAGCCCTGACCAAACCATTCAGGTGATGAAATTCATCGAATCAGTGGAAGACGTTGACGATGTACAGAATGTACATTCAATGTTAGAAATTACAGATGAAGCCATCGCCGCAATGGAAGGGCCTTAAGCGGAAGTGAATAGTGAGTAGTGGTTAGTGAATAGTTAGTTTTCTTCTTACTACTCACTAACCACTACTCACTTCTTCCACTCTCTCCTTATGAGAATTCTCGGACTCGACCCCGGCACAGCTACAACTGGATATGGCATTATTGATGTGGAAGATGGCGTATTCATCCCAGTCACTTATGGCGTCATCAAAACATCACCTAAAATGGCGATGCCCAACCGGCTGCAAGTCATCGAGCAAGAGCTGCAAGCTTTGCTTGACAAATACCAACCCGAAAGTGCTGGCATTGAAGAAGTGTTCTTTGGGCGCAACGTCACCACCGCCATCACGGTTGGTCAAGCACGCGGTGTTCTGCTACTAACACTCGCCAATGCCGAAATTCCTATCGGTGAATATTCACCACCTAAAATTAAAGATGCCGTCACGGGCTATGGCAAAGCAGACAAACAGCAGGTACAGCTCATGGTGCGTAACCTGCTCGACCTCGAAGAAACACCCCGTCCCGATGACGCTGCCGATGGCCTTGCTGTTGCCATCACTCATTATCAATACCAACGTTTTGAAAGTTTATATTAAAAATAGAGATTCGTGATTACGAATCTCTATTTTCTATTTTTATGATTGCATCACTTAGTGGACCTGTTCTCAAAATTGAAGCGGCCAGCTTGGTAGTTGGCGTTGGTGGTGTCGGCCTTCGTGTTACCGTTCCCAGAACGGTTTTGGAAGATGTGGGCGGCGTGGGGCGTAACATTCGGCTGCATACGCATTTGATTGTGCGTGAACAAGAGCTGTCGTTGTATGGCTTTGAAACGGAAGAGGATTTGCAGCTATTTGAACTGCTGTTGGGGATCAGCGGCATTGGGCCGAAGGTGGCGCTGGCAATTTTAGGAACGCTTAGCCCGGAACTGTTGAAAAGTGCGATTATGCGGGAGGAAACGGCCGTTCTGCAGCGCGTCCCCGGTATCGGCAAGAAAACGGCCGAACGCATCATGTTCCAACTACGCGATAAATTGGACTTTACAACATTGGAAACGGCCGTTCCCTTCGTCAGCGACGTCGATACCGATGTCATCGACGTGCTCACCGGCCTCGGATTCAGCATCGTCGAAGCCCAAACCGCCCTGCAAAAACTCCCCCGAGAAGCCAAATCCGTTGACGAACGCGTCCAACTCGCCCTGCAGCAGCTTGACCAGGGCTAACCCGTCATTCCGGGTAACCAATGCCGGGAAACCACTGCATAGAATAAAGAAGCAACTGCCCGTGCATGTCATTCCGAACGCAGTCTTCGGAGTGAGGAATCTTGCTTCGAGTCAGTCATTTTTCTCCGACCTCAAAGCAAGATTCCTCGGCGGACCTCGGAATGACAAATGATGGACTTTGTACCAGGAATTATCTAATGAGTAACAACACTGAAAAAGAAATTTGGGAATTTTTACACAAGCATTTGCAAAGCATTTTTACGAAAGATGTAGATGGTTACAAGGAGACCACAGCCGAAGATTTATCGCTGTACGAATGGTTTGTCACACCACACCGTCAGGATGGGCTGGATTTCCACTTTTTTATGATCGACCACAGTTGGGCAGGAACGGGTGGTGATTTTCGGTATGATTTGTGGGAGCCGCGATTGCAGCTTTATGGGGAAACGGCCGTCGTCAGCTACACCTTCATGCTCTCCATCGCCACCGAAGCCGGTATCAAACACCGTACCCACAACGAAAGCCGCGTTCTCATCAAAGGGAAAGACGGCTGGCAAGTCGTCCACGTCCACAAATCCCCCACCTGGCAAGCCCCGCACAATCCACCCAAATAAAGACTTGTTCACACCACAACTTTTATCACCGCACCCCGTATTGCTAAACAAAGATGTTTGTTTAAAGTAAATTTTAGCGGTTTGATTCACCCATCAATTGCATCAAGAAGGGGATTGAAAATGGTATCTTCACATTGGCAAAAACAACACATTTACTTCCAGAGAATTGTTTGGAGTATCTCAGCGGTACTTACTATCTTGCTGTTTATTCTCTTGTTATCGCTTGAGGTAGGGATGGAAACAGCAGGTGTAATTTTCATTGCTGTTTTTGTCATCATGAGAATCTTATTGGCATTTATCCTCAAGAATCGTTTTGCCAATTCGATGGTACGTATCTTGAAATTCAACTTTGAGGAACTTGAACGTGACTTTCGAATCGTGTTCAAAAACAAGAATATTCGTTTTTACCGAAAATCCGAAGAAGAAGCCTATCGCTATGAATTTCCTGGGCGACGTCTAAGCATGAACGTACAGCCCTATTGGCTATCGCCTGACAGTAAACAGTCAGCCACCAAAGTAACACTCCGTTTACTGAATGCAAAAAACAAAGAGTTTGCTGAAATGTTAGCAGATTCAATTGACGAGATGGTAAATCAGCGAGCTAGCAACGCAAACGAAGGCTAAACGGCCGTTATTATTCCAAAAATTTATGCCAATCTATCTCTGATTTCTACCACATCGGCATGAATTTGTGCTTTTAGTTTGTCGAGGCTGGCAAATTTTTTCTCTGGGCGAACTCTTGACATAAATGCCAATTCAACAACTTCACCGTATAAAGAATCAGCAAAATCTAGCAAATGGGTTTCTACAGTTAGTCCACGGCCGTTTACAGTTGGGCGCACACCAACATTGGTGGCAGCAATGTACTGTTCCCCATTCACTTTGGCGTAGGTGGCATAAACGCCATTTGTCGGAATAATCTGCTCTTCCCATACGTCAATATTTGCAGTTGGAAAACCAATCGTGCGTCCCCGTTGATCCCCAGGCACTACTTTGCCACGCAGGGCATATGGCCGCCCCAGGCAACCATTTACTTCTTCAATCTCCCCATTAACCAAACTGCGTCGAATGCGGCTGCTGCTCACCTTTTCACCCTGCCATTCCACCAAAGCATCTACCAATTCAACCGTGTATCCCATCGTCAAACCCAATTCGCGCAAAAATGGCACATCCCCTTCACGCTTGTATCCCAGCGCAAAATCACCGCCCCAAAGCTGGCGCAAATCCAATTTGTCCCGCAAATTTTGCATAAAATCGGCCGCCCGCGTTAAACGAATCTCATCAT
Source organism: Chloroflexota bacterium (assembly GCA_008501785.1). The sequence goes on along the minus strand of QQUD01000377.1, from coordinate 4,981 downwards.
TGAAAGCAGGTGTAATTATCAAATCAACGCCCAGCGACGCCAGAAACTCGACACGTTCTTCAATTGTGGTGATGTAATAGGGGCCGGTTAAATTGAGCAAGACACGTTTGGGGTGTGGAAAGAAAGTCATAACGGCCGTTCTCGCCCCATTCTTCTTCGCTGCCTCAACCATCGAGTTGATAAGCACTTGATGCCCACGATGCACCCCATCAAAAGAACCAATCGCCAAATGAGTCGGGATGCGTTCTTGAACGTCTGCAACAGATTGAACGTGTGTATAGGGAAATAATGTCATTTGTCTTGTATCTTTTATGCGAGTCGCAAGTCGCAAGTTGCAAGTCACTCTAGCAATCTAAACCTTGCCCCTTGCACCCCTTGCTAATAATCGCCGCAGTATTGTACCAGAGCCAGAGGTTAGACTCTAATCATTTGTGGGAAACATTTTGCGTGCCTGCCAATTTTCTACGCGCCGCAGCAAAACACCTAAAAAAGTGCCAGATTCATCATAAGCACGAACGAGCGTGTCAGCAGCATGCGCAGATGGTTCATCCACAAGCTTCCCCATCAGCAGCTGCTGCGCTGCTGCGTTTGCAAAATCTACACGGGGTAAATGTGAAACGGCCGTATCCATCGGCATCAAATATTGCCTAAAATTGTCTTCAGTTAATTCATTGAGCGAAACGGCCGTTTCCACCCCAAACTTGCCAATCGCCGTGCGCCGCAGCGTCGCAATATGTCCACCACAACCCAACGTTTCGCCTAAATCATGCGCCAGCGAACGAATATAGGTCCCTGTAGAGCAGTTAACCCGAAGTTGCACATCCGGCAGTGTACAATCCAGCAGTTCAATTTCGTAGATCGTCACATTGCGCAGGTCACGTGCAATCTCAATCCCTTGTCGCGCCAGTTTATAAAGAGGCTGCCCATCTTTTTTAATTGCCGAATACATGGGAGGTAGTTGTTGAATGGGACCCAAAAATTGTTGGAGTTCCTGGGCAATTTGTGAAGGAGTAATGTGAAAAAACGGCCGTTCCGCCACAATCTCACCATCTGCATCATACGTATTTGTTGTTTGGCCCAGCCGCACCGTTGCTTCGTACCATTTCGGCTGGCCCACTAAATACTCAACCAGCCGCGTGGCACGACCCACACAGACCAACAGCACGCCAGTTGCTAACGGGTCCAATGTACCAGCATGACCCACCCGGCGTATGCCACATACCCGGCGCAACCGATTTACAACATCATGGGAACTCATTCCCCCCGGCTTATCAATGGAGAGTACGCCTTGAATCGGTGATGGCGTTTTCATAAAATCATTCAGGCGTACAAATCAGCGAACCGGTTGACCGTTCTTTGACTGCAACCGCTGTTGCTGAATCGCTTCTTTGCTGCGCTGCACAACCAACGCCTCTGCCTCGTCAAGCGGCATCAGCAGCGTACACCCGGCGGCTAACGGATGCCCACCACCACCTAAATCAGCCGCCAAATCAGACACGCTATAAGGTGGACGGCAGCGGAAACCAACGCGAACCACGCCATTAGGCATTTCCAACAAGACAGCCGACATAGCTGCCTGATCAATATCTGCCATTAAGTTGACTAGTCCACCCGTGCTAGCGCTGGTATAACCAGATTCTTCCCGTTCATCATTGCTGATGCTCGTCCAAATCAAGCCATCATCTAACTGTAAATTGTTCAAGCCAGATTTCCACAGCTTCAACGTAGACAATGGTTTCAAATTCAGGGCCTGCATCGTCACCAGCGATAAATCTGCACCGGCATCCATCAAGGCACTGGCAGTTTTCATCGTAATCGGTGTCACACCAACCGTGCGGAAACCCAGTGTGTCAGTAACCAACCCCGTCAGCAAACTGAGGGCAATCTCCGGCGAAATGGGCCATTCCAAATTAGTGAAAAGCTTGTACAGCATTTCAGTCGTCGAGGTCGCCACCGGATTGACGAGATTCACATCCCCAAACTGCGTGTTGGTAATGTGATGGTCAATGTTAATCAAAAACGGCCGTTCCCCCACCATCTGCGCAAACACCTTACCCATTCGTAATTCATCGCCACAATCCACCGCAATCAACAAATCGTACGTTTGCGTTTCATCTAAAGATTGCTGCAAATCGCCACTCATCGCCAAATATTTAAATCGACTGGGCGAGCGATTATCACAAGCCAATGTGACTTGTTTGCCTAATTGGGTAAGGGCTAAAGCAACGGCCGTTATCGAACCAATCGCATCCCCATCTGGGTCTACGTGGGTAATCAGTAAAATTTGTTCAGCCTGTTCAACAGCTTGTTGAATCTTATTCGTTGTCAGTGACAATATTCAATCCTTCTTTGTATCCATCCGGGAAAAAACGGAGTGGAGGCTTTAGCCAGAACGGTTCCGGCTAAAGCCTCCACTCCAAACCAAGAAACTGGTTTAGGAGGTTACTCTATTACTCTTCTTCATCTGCGGCTGATGGTATCACCAAGTTATCAAGGATAGTAGAAACCTGTTCAGCGCGTTCCAATGTTGGGTCCCAATGAAAGTGAAGCTGCGGCACATTGCGCATACGCATCCGTCCAGCCAGTTCCCGCCGCATAAAACCGGTGGCACTAGCCAGCGCCTTCATCACATCTTGCTGACGTGAATCATCGCCCAACGCATGCACATACACATCCGCATGATCCAATTCACGATCAATCGTTACATCCGTAATCGAAAGTCCTTGCAAACGCGGGTCACTAATTTCGCGATTACAAATATCGCTCAACTCGCGTAAAATTTGATCAGCCGTCCTCTGTTGACGAATCTTACTCATCTATACTTCCACTCGCCTTATTTCAAAGAACTCAACAATGTCGCCCGATTTAAAATCTGACCAATCACGGGCACTAACACCGAATTCAAAGCCTGCACGCACTTCACGCACATTATCTGCCAGATGTTTCAAGCTGCCCACGGGTCCAGAATGCAGCAATTTGTTGTTACGAATCACGCGAATACTAGAGTTACGTTTTGCCTCACCTGTGCGCATATACGATCCGGCAACAGCACCCACATTCTTGATCCTGAAGACCTCACGCACCTCAGCGCGACCAATGACAACTTCCTCATAAACCGGAGCCAGCATCCCTTTCATCGCTTTTTCAACATCTTCAAACAGCTTATAAATAATGCTGTAATTGTTGATTTGCACCTGCTCACTGGCAGCAGCAGCACGCGCAATGGAATCGGCATCCACATTAAACCCTAAGATGACAGCCTGCGAAGCAGAAGCCAACATCACATCACTTTCGGTCACGTTACCCGTTCCAGAAAGCAAAATTTCGAGTGTGACCTCGTCATTGTCGTCACCAATCTTGTTGAGTGAGGTAATGATCGGTTCCAATGAGCCTTGTACATCCGCTTTCACGATCAGGTTGAGCGTCTTCGTTTCACCTTCTTGCAAACGACTAAAGAAATCATCCAAACTTACCGTTTGTGAACGAACCGTTTCAGCATGGCGAGCTTCAGTGGCTAAATCAGCCAGCAATTTCCGTGCGTCTTTCTCGCTTTTCGCCACGGTAAATTGGTCACCAGCTTCGGGGATACCATTTAAACCAGATACGGCAACAGGTGTAGAGGGTCCAACAGATTTAACACGTTTACCGCGAAAATCGAACATGGCTTTAATACGGCCGTAATACTCACCTACAATCAACGTGTCCCCAATATTCAAAGAGCCATTCTGTACCAACAGGGTTGTCATCACACCACGTCCACGTGCCATCTTGGCTTCTAAGACTGTTCCAGTTGGTGATGCCTTCGGATTAGCTCGTGGGTTCAAATCTTCAGCAACCAGCAAAATTGCTTCCAGAAGTTCGTCAATACCGAGCTTTTCTTTCGCCGATACTTCAATCACCAGCGTATCGCCATCCCATTCATCTGGAACCAGCCCATTTTCACTAAGCTGTTGTTTAACCATGGATGGATTTGCCGTCGGCAAATCAATTTTGTTGAGTGCCACAATAATGGCTACACCAGCCGCTTTCGCATGATCAATCGCCTCTTTCGTCTGCGGCATCACACCATCATCAGCAGCAACCACCAAAATCGCAATATCGGTTGCCTGCGCACCGCGCGCACGCATCGCCGTAAACGCCTCATGGCCTGGGGTGTCCAAAAATGAAATGAGCTGCCCTTCTTTTTTAGCCTGATAAGCACCAATATGCTGCGTAATGCCACCAGCCTCACCCACTTGCACATTCGCTTCACGAATCACATCCAAGAGGGAGGTTTTGCCATGGTCAACATGACCCAACATTGTCACGACAGGCGGTCGTGTTTGCAGATCGCGCTCACGCTCTTCAGCCAAAATTTGCTTCCAAACCGGCTTGTTGGCGAGGTCTTCTGCCTCATCTATTTCCAATGCAGCTTCTGCTTCAGAAAGGACTTCAAAGCCCATTTCCTCAGCTACAATGGCAGCCGTATCGAAATCAATTTCCTGGTTTATATTGGCCATGATGCCATTGCCCATCAATTCTTTAATGACATTGATAGGGCTGACACCCATTCGTTCGGAAAGTTCCCTTACTGAAATAAAATCGGGAAGTTCTAATACTGTATTTGTCTCTGCCATTCTTCTCACATCCTGGTAACTATCACAATCCGACAAGCATCCTCACAGATTTCCACATAAACCTGCCAGATTGTAAGTTGCATTATGCCAATTTATGAACCTGAAGTAATTCTGCGGGGTAAAAAACCCACCAGTCCCCAAAGGTTTATCAGCTACCGGTCACTTCCGGCCGCTCGCTGGCCAAAGCCAGCGGATGGCTTGCAATTGCTGATTTTTCATCTGCACTACTTTCTGTTTTTAAAGCTTTGTCTAAAAGCCGACTCTTTACAATTTTATCCCAGCATTGTGGCTGGTCACACACATATGCACCACGGCCGTTTTGCTTACCAGTCGGGTCTACGATGACACCGTTCTCTGTTCGCACC
>QQUD01000803.1 GCA_008501785.1 Chloroflexota bacterium | reverse complement strand
AAAAAGCTGTGGTGTATCAAAGCCCATCACACCGTGGGGAATGCCTGCCAATTGTTTAACATCACTGGGGTTGCTGGTGGCAAAAGTGGAAAGTCGAATGGTGCTGTTTTCGCGCACCTGATAGGCTGCCCAAGCCCCATTGGGGGAAACCAGCAAAGAGGAGCGGAATCTCAGTGATTCATCTGCTAGTTCGGGGGGCAAATTTGTTTCGATGGTTGTTTCGGTTTTGGCAGTACGGTCAATCAGGGCAATTTCCAACGAGGCTCCCTGATCGCGGGTTTGTTTGACGAGGATGAAACGGCCGTTTTCATGCGTCACCATATCCAAAATAGAGGCCGAATTATCTTCATACAGTTCCACCCTGGCATCAAAATCACGCCATACCGCCAGATTACCACCCAGGTTAAATATCAAACTTTGCGTAAGGGTTGGTGGTGCAACATTTTGTGGAGATACCGCTGGTACAAAAATAATATCACCTGCCCACAGGGGTCCAGGATTCGCTTTTTGTAAAATAATTGGGTCTGTTTGGTACCTTCGCGCCAACCCATAAAAAGTTTCACCGGGAGCCACGACATGCTGCCTCACACAATTTGGCCCAATGACAGGCCCTGCTACCCCAACATTAGGCACTGTCACCACACGCTCTGGCAAAATATAATTGGGATTGATGATAGATGGGTTGGCACTCTTAACGTCTTGATAGGATGCACCATAACAACGAGCAACTTGATGCAGCCATTCGTATGGTTCTACCTCATGCGACAAAGTTGAACCAATGACATAATTGGGACCAGCAGGTGGAGAGAGAAAAATGGGGTCCGGCAGCGGCTTAAACGCAGCCTGTAAGCCAGATGAAGAAAGGTCTTCTCGTTCAGCCGGTTGCCCGATTGGAATGATATTCCCTTCCGCATCAAGCTGTTGGCCAGAGACATTGTCTGGATTGTCGGAACTTTGTGGATCAGGCTCCTCAGAACCGCTACCAAACAAACCGCAGCTTGTGAGCAGGAGCAAACACAATAAACTAATAAACATGGATTCTCGCACACGCACTTTCATATCCAGCCTCCTAAGATTACTTTGCAACAATACCAAATTTTAACAAGGGTGTTGTTGATCTTCAGTCGTTTTTTCGGTAGAGGTTTTAAATTTTATCCGGCTGATACCGGTGATTACTCAAAAAAATTGATGGCAAAAAAATAGAGAAGGTGTGTTAGTCAGAGTATTTATGGTAAATATATTATGTCTATTTTACAGGGTGAGTCAATATGGGTTCTAATCGCAGAGCTGACACGTTTTTTGAAACGTGTCAGCTCGCATCAAAATACGGCCGTTTCCCCCCCTCACCCTTTCACCCACTCAACACCGCTTCGGCTGGACAATAATGATTGAAGCCCATAAGATTATGGTTAACAGTAGGAGGAGATTAAAATGAAACCAAAAAGTTATGTGCGCGGGACAATGGCAATCGCTGTTGTTCTGGCTACAATAATCACCGTTCTGTCATTTGTGGGTGCAGGCCTCAGTCAGTTTGATACGTATACCGTCGGTGCAGCATCCCATACCGATTATCAAGATGAAGCAGAATATAATGCCTGGGCTGGCGTAGAGATTACAACCGCAGTTTATTTGCCATTCACCAACTCTGATCCGGCCTGGGATTGGCTGACAACGGCCGTTATACAAAACACAAGTACGGAAACGACCAACATCACCCTGCGCTATTTTGATCTCAACGGCGTAGAAACGGCCGTTCTCAACGATACATTGCCCCCCATGGGCAGCCGCGTCTACACGCCAACCGGCGTTTTTAGCGGGTCCCTCATGATTACCGGAACCCACCCCCTCGCCGTCATCGCTAACGAGTCACCTATTAATACTAGCTGGTCTGGCGACGGCTTGATGAGCTATCGCGGTATTGGCAGCATCAGTAGTCCAAGCATGTCAGTTTCAACCATCAATCTGCTGCCCATTTATCGGGAATATAACGGTTGGAACAGTTTCCTGGCTGTCCAAAATATGGGCGACATTGAAGCGTATATCGTCCTTCAATTTTACGATTTGGCGGGCAGTGTCGTCCATACACAAAATGACGCCCTCCCGGCGCACAGTGCGCATTGGTACGACGTGGCGGATATACCTGCTTTGGGTGCCAACTTTTTTGGACGGGCCATCGTCCATGCCGATATGCCTATTGCCGGTGTCGTTCACACAGTCAACAGCATCACCGGGGAAACAGTCGCTCACAACAACCGCCGCCTCCAACAAGTCGACTACGAAAACTATCTGCCCCGCCTAAACGATGCTTCAACAATTGCGCTTTACAATCTGGCTCAAGCACAAGCCACGGTGCTCATTAATTTTTACGATGATACTGGTGTCAACACGACCTACTATGCTACCTCCTTAAACGCCAATGGGACTGAATTTGTTATCTTAAGCGCTCTCCCGGCGCTGCCTGCGGGCTTTCAAGGATCGGCCGTGGTCTCTTCCGACCAGCCGGTTGGGGCACTGGTTAACACATCCTGGACAACCGTTCCTCCGGCAACGTTCACCGGCTACAGTGGCGTAAATCAAACCGACACCGTTAGTTATGTCCCCTTTGTGCGCAAATCAACTGATGGGACAACAACGCAATTAAACATACAAAATGCTGGCATTACTGACGCCAACGTTACGATCACGTATTATGACGAAAACGGCCAAATCATGTTCGTAGAAAATGCGACCATTCCTCCTTACGCTTCTGCCAATTTCGATCAGGCCGCCAACGTCTCTCTGCCATCAGAATTCACCGGTTCAGCGATGGTATCATCATCAAAATCAGTCGTCGTCAGCGGGTTTATCAGCCAGGAAAGGCAGCCAACCGACGCACCGCCCGATCTGTCTTCCTCCTACCAAACGGTGAACCTGACTAACGTAGAGAGCGGCGACATTCTGACGTACACGCTCGTGCTGCGCAACAGCGCTGCTGTATCAGCAACGGCCGTTTTGACGAACCCCATTCCCACACACACGACTTATGTTGCCAACAGCGCTCACGCCAGCGATGGTCATCTCGTCACTCTGAGCGGCAATCAATTGCACTGGTCGGGCCAGGTCATTTCCGGCACACCCACCATCATCCAATTTGCAGCTAAAGTTGCCACCGGTTTAACGGTGGGAGACCCTATCACAAATGACGCCACTCTGAATGATGGAGCGGGCAATATCACAGAATTTACGGCCGTTTCCCTTTACAATCCTGGGTATGGCCTGAGCATCAACAATGGCGACTTGTACACCGATAATCCCTCTGTCAACCTTTCCCTCTCCTGGGGAGCAGAAAGCCCTCCTATCGAATTTATGCAAATCAGCAACGACGGTGGTTTTGGAACTGGAACTGGCTGGATTGCCGTCGCCGATATCTACACCGGTTGGGCCATGACAACCTATGGGGATGTGCAATTACCACGCACTGTCTATGCCAAATTCCGCAATGCCAACGGCGTGCAATTCGGCCCCGTTCA
>QQUD01000852.1 GCA_008501785.1 Chloroflexota bacterium | reverse complement strand
TGGCACAAAGCCAAGTTTGATAAAAGTTGCGGATGGTTTGCAGCGAAATCACAATGGGGGGCAAACTGTGCGGGCGATTTGTGCGCTGCCCGCGATGACAGCGCAATATGGCGTGCGCGGCGGCGGGTTGGCGTACAGTGCCAGCGGGTATTTGCAGTGGGATGGTGAGGCAGTTGGTCATCAGGCTGAATGTCCACCGGCAGGACGTTCGGTGAATATGAACCGGCTGGGCGCAGCGCTGCTGGGGGAAGCTGCTGATCCGCCGATTCAATCGCTGTTTGTGTTTGGGTCGAATCCAGCGGCAATTGCGCCGAATGCGGGGCGTGTGGTGGCAGGGTTGCGACGCGAAGATTTGTTTACGGTGGTGCATGAGCTGTTTATGACGGACACGGCCGATTTTGCTGACATTGTTCTCCCTGCAACTTCACAGCTTGAACACTCAGATTTACATAAAGCTTATGGGCATACGGTGCTGGCGTATAATCAGCAGGCGATTGAGCCATTGGGTGATTGTAAAAGCAATTGGGATGTGATGAAATTGCTGGCTGCGGAAATGGGATTTGAGGAACCGTGGTTTAAACAATCGGTGGATGAAGTGATTGAAGAGGTGTTGGTGAAAACGGCCGTTTCCAACCCAGCCCTACACAAGATCACACTTGAACAACTCAAGCGTGAAGGCAATATCCGTTTACAGTATGAACCGGATGTGCCATTTGCGGATGGCATGTTCCCGACGCCGAGTGGGAAGGTTGAGCTTTACAGTCAAGCTTTGGCTGATGAGGGTTTGGATCCGCTGCCGGGGTATGCTGGGAAGCATGATGATGGTGCTGAGAATGGTGAAGAAGTTAACGGCCGTTTTCCACCCAATCAGGGCATGTTTTTAATCACTGGCGCAGCCCACCACTTCACAACCAGCACCTTTGCCAATCAGCCAGGCTTGTTGAACCGTGAAGGAACGCCATTTTTAGAGATTCATCCAGATGATGCGGCGGCGCGTGGCATTGTCGATGGTGATGCTGTGATTGTGGAGAATAGGCGCGGCTGGTGTGAATTACAGGCGAAGGTGACGGATGGGATACGTCCTGGCGTGTTGGCGTCGCCGAAGGGGTATTGGAGCAAGTTGGGAAACGGCCGTAACGTAAATTGGACTACCTCTGATGCGCTTGGTGACATGGCTGGCCAATCTACATTTCATAGTAATAAAGTGTGGGTGCGGAAGAAGAAGAAATTGAACGCAGATTTTCACAGATGAACGCAGATTTTCAAGAAATGATGCTTTGTGTTCCCGACTGATTCTGCGATGAAATAGTCAATCGCAAATCGTCAATCGTAAATAGTAAATATTTTGCTTGTGTGGTAAGATCGTGAAGAATCGAACGAACGGGAAGAGTTGATCAACCTATGGAATTTCAAATACCTTCAATAAATTTGCTAACTATTTTGCCTGTTGTGATTGTCATGATAGGCGGTGTTGTGTTGGTGATCGTGGACATGTTCACGAGTGATGAGAATAAGACGTGGGGGGCGTGGATAACGGCCGTTACGCTGCTCATTGCTCTGGTGCAAGCCATTGGTTTGTGGAACTTCAACAGTGGCACATTTACGCCTGCTGGTGGACATCCCATGATTGTGGTCGATAATTTTGCCACATTCCTAAACGTCACTTTTATTCTCACCGGTTTGTTGTCCGTATTGCTATCAGTCAACTATTTGCGACAGTCTGGGCTAGAAAAATACGAATATTACATGCTGATGCTGTTTTCTATTTCCGGCATGATGCTGATGGCGATGGCGAATGACTTGATTTTGATTTTCCTGGCGCTGGAAGTGTTGTCGATTCCGCTGTACATCATGTCCGGTTTTGCATGGCCGCGTGCCGAATCAGAAGAATCAGCGATGAAATACTTCTTGCTCGGTGCTTTTTCATCGGGCGTGTTGGTGTTTGGCATTGCGCTGACGTATGGTGCGACTGGCTCCACGGCATTACCGGAGGTTTTAGCCGGTATTAGCAGTGGCGGAGCGCTTGGCTTGGCAGGTGCAGCATTTTTGCTAGTGGGTTTTGGTTTTAAAGTGGCAGCGGTTCCGTTCCACATGTGGACGCCAGATGTGTATGAGGGTGCGCCAACGGCCGTTACTGCATTCATGTCCGTCGGTGCTAAAGTGGGTGGTTTTGCCGCCATGCTGCGCATTTTTGTGAGCGCACTGCCAGACCTCGGTGATACCTGGGTGGGAGCGGTTGCAGTCATTTCTGCATTGACTCTGATTTTGGGGAACGTGGTGGCAGTGGCTCAATCGAATTTGAAGCGCATGTTGGCTTATTCCAGTATCGCACACGCTGGCTATATTTTGATCGCTGTTGCGGCTGGTCTGGAAACACCAGATGGCGTGAGTTCGGCGCTGTTTTACATGTTTGCATACTTGTTTACCAATCTTGGCGCATTTGCGGTTGTGATTGCGTTGGAGAAAGAACAAGGTGTGGGCAATGCGCTCGACGATTTGAAGGGGCTGGCTACGAAAAATCCATTAGTGGCACTAGTTATGGCCTATTTCATGCTGTCGCTGACCGGTATTCCCCCGACAGGTGGTTTTTCTGGTAAGTTCTTTGTGTTTAAAGCGGCGATTGAAGCAGACTTGTTGTGGCTGGCGATTATTGGTGTGATTACGAGTGTTGTGTCTGGTTACTACTATCTGCGTGTTGTTTACCTGATGTACATGGTGGAAGGTAAGGCAGAAGCGAAGCTAAATGATGCGATTGTGTGGGCTTTGGGAATAACGGCCGTTGCCACTATCATTCTCGGTTTCTTCCCCGGTGGATTTTACGAACTCACCCGTCAAGCTGCACTCATTGGTGGGCAATTGCTGGCCGGTGGCTAATTTTTGAACACACAATAATTGATTTGATTTTTGAAGGCTCCCAATCGGGGGCCTTTTTATTTTGGAAATTTGTCGCGAAATTAATGCAACCTGAGTTCAAATTTGCCGTATAGATGTGTGAAATAATTCACGACTAACAATTAATATCCTTCTAGTAGTTTTAGCAATTTGTGAGGTAAAGGTTGATGTCAGAACATTCTGTGCTGGTAGATGGTCGGATTGTGTCTTTTGCTCGCTCGGGTCAACAAGCGGCTGAGGGGGGCAGCGCCATAAAGCTTGACTCGGGTGCGCTTGCGGCAGCGATTACACGTAGCGCGAGTACACAAACGTATTTTACGATTAAATTTTTGGTTGATCGTCCGCTGGTTGATGATGCGTATCGGGCTTATGCGTATTTTCGTTGGGTGGATGATTATTTGGATGAGGTTTGCGAGGCGCGAGATGAACGGCTGGTTTTTGTGGAACGGCAGCGGCAATTGATTGCACGAGCGTATCGTGGGGAATGGTTGGGCAGTTTGACGGATGAAGAACGGTTGGTTGTTGATTTAGTCCACCATGATATGAAGCCAAGCAGTGGATTACGCGCATACATTGATAATATGATGGCGGTGATGGCGTTTGATGCGGAGCGCCGGGGGCAGTTGATTTCTGGGGCCGAGTTGGAGATGTATACAGGGTGGTTGGCAACGGCCGTTACCGAAGCACTCCACCACTTCATCGGCCACAACGATCCCACGCCGCATGACGAAACACGCTATTTGGCAGTAACGGCCGCACATATCACCCACATGCTGCGCGATGCAGTTGAGGATGTCGAAGCTGGATATTACAACATCCCGCAAAAAGTTTTTGCAGCGCAGGATTTGTCTCCAATGGACGTAAGTAGCGAATTTTATCGGGAATGGGTGCGGGAGCGGGTGAATTTGGCGCGGCGGTATTTTGAGGTTGGTCGCGCAAATATGGCACGTATTCAGAACTTGCGCCGTCGATTGGCGGGATATGCGTACATTGCCCGGTTTGAAGTCGTGTTGGATGCGATTGAAAAAGATGCGTACCGTTTACGTCCAGATTATCCAGAGCGCAAAAGTAAACAGGCTGCATTCAAAATGGGTTGGGCTGCATTTTCCCAGGCATTTAAGCCAGCAGTTCGACGCGGCATGAATGCCCCGTCTACGAATGGTAAGGCCCTCCGGGCCTAAGAAGAAATAAAGCCCTGAAAGGGCGCTGAATTTTTTAGCCGGGGGGATTAATCCCCCGGCGGAGAGCGAACATGAAATCTGTAATTGTAATTGGTGCAGGGATTGGCGGTATTACGACGGCAGCACATTTGGCGCAGCGAGGGTTGCATGTGACGGTGATTGAGAAAAATGCGCGTCCGGGTGGACGCTGTGATCGGTTTGAGCGGGAAGGCCACCATTTTGATTTAGGACCGACGCTGTTTGTGATGCCGTTGGTGTATGAATCGGAATTTGCGGCGCTGGGTGCTTCGATGCACGAGATGCTAGACCTGCAACGCGTAGACCCGACGTATCATCTCTTTTTTGATGATGGCAGCCGTTTGGCGCTCACGTCTGACATGAAAATGATGCAGCAGCAGTTGGAACAGTTTGAACCGGGTAGCTTTGGCGGACTGATGCGCTATCTGGATGAAGGGCATCGTCATTACCATGTGGCGATGGAGCGGCTGGTGACGCGGGATTTTCGCACGGCGGCCGAATTCTTTTCACCGCGCAATATTTCGCTGCTATGGGAGATTAAGCCGCTGGCGAAGCATTATGACCACATGTCGGCTTATTTTGATGATCCACGATTGAAAGCAGCGTTTACATTTCAGGATGTGTACATGGGATTGAGTCCGTTTGATGCGCCATCGACGTTTTCGTTGATGCCGTACTCGGAATTGGCGCATGGGGTTTGGTATCCGAAAGGGGGCATGTATCAAATTGTGGAAGCGTTGATGACGATTGCGCGGGATGCGGGGGTGGTGTTTGAGCTGGAAACGGCCGTTTCCCAAATCAAAACCAACCAGTCTAAAGCAGAGGGGGTTGTGTTGGAAGACGGCCGTTTTCTCCAAGCCGACGCCGTCATTGCCAATGCTGATTTACCCTACGTTTACCAAAACCTGCTGCCTGCCAATGGCATGGGCGAACGGCTCAATCGCAAAAAATATTCTTGTTCAACGATTAACTTTTTCTGGGGTGTCGATAAAAAGTATCCATCATTAGCGCCTCATTCACTTTTTCTGGTAGATGATTATCGAGGGAACTTTGACAGCATCATCAATGATTTGGCAAAGCCAGATGATCCAAGCTTGTACATTCATGTTCCCACACGGCTAGACCCGTCGTTGGCGCCACCTGACCAGGAATCGATTATTGCGATTGTGCCAGTTGGACATATGGATGAAAGAGGCAAGCAAGATTGGCGAGCGATTCGGGATCAGGCACGGCAAGATGTATTTGATCGATTGGCAACCATTGGCATCACTGACCTGCAAGAGCATATCAAGTTTGAGACTAACTTCACACCGCCATCTTGGCAGCAACGATACAATCTGGTGAAAGGCGCGACACATGGATTAGGACACACGCTGATGCAACTGGGCTATATGCGCCCTAAAAACCGTCATGCCAAATATCACAATCTCTATTTCGTTGGAGCCAGCACCCACCCCGGCACAGGCGTGCCAACCGCAATGATTTCAGCACGTTTGACAGCCGAACGCTTGCTGGATGATGCAATGTAATTTCGGTAGGGGCGGGATGACCGGGGTTAATCTTGGCTTGGCAAAGAGCCTTTTCTCCCGGTCATCTCGCCCTTCTCCGTGTAAAACAGGATTGGATTTTACAGAAAAAACGGCCGTTTTTTCCCGGTCATCTCGCCCTTTTTCGTGGTGAAGAGGGGGTGAGACAGCGCGGAGAAAAGGTTGTGTGTTTTCTTTAAGGTTATGCCGCGCTGTCCCACCCCTACGATAGATTTTTAATTGGCGGCGGCTTTGCGGGCTGCTAATTGGTGTACCAGTTCGGTGTGCTTTTCTTTGGTGAGGGGGTATTTGCTGGCGGCCCACATCGAGAAGGCAAGCAGGATGGCCGGCACTGCGCCAATGAAGATGCGCAGCGCCATGATTGATTCGGGGGATTTTTCGTCGCCATCAAACCCTAACCAGCCCAATGTCCAGCTAACGGCCGCAACCGCAAGCCCAGCCGCTAATTTGCGGAAAAAGACGAGGTAGCCAGCGTAAATCCCCTCTCGTCGTTTGCCTGTGTGCCATTCATCTTCTTCAACTACATCAGCGACGATTGCCCAGGGGATGGCGTTGGCGGCGCTGTAGCCAATGCCCGCGATGGCGGCCATGATCAGCAACGGCGTTAATTGTGTGCCAGATGGAACCATGCTAATGGCTAACATTGTTACCACCCATCCGATCATCGCGCCGATGTAGGTGCGCTTTTTGCCGTATTTGCGAGACAAACGCACAACAACCGGCATGAACATCATGGCTGTTAGCAGCACCACGCCTAAAACGATGCTGCCTGTGCCAGACCTTTCTTCAAACCCCACCGCAAACAGCACAAAGAAAACAAAAATGGCGGCGATGATATCAACGGCCGTAAACGTCAACAAATAAATCACGGCACCCCATTTAAACGACTCATTCTGAAAAACTTCACGGAACGTTTTGGCGATGTTGAGCGGTTCTTCATCTGGAACATTGTCTGGTTCGCGAATGACGGCAAACAGCAGCAGCGGCACAATTACCATGATCACACCCCAAATGGCGGCGGCGGTGGCGTAGCCCATAGCGGTGGGGTTGATGGCGTTGGGATACCAGTTGGTGAAAACATTTTCAGCAAGCTGTTGAAAGGCAGCGGCCGTTACCAACGTGGCTGAAAGGGCCATGCTCATGCGCCACCCAGCAAGACTGCTGCGCTCATCGTAATCTTGGGTGAGTTCGGCGGTGAGGGCAGAGTAGGGGACGTTGATCAGCGTAAAGCTGGTGTCGAAGATGAAAAAGACGACGATGTAGTAAATGGCGTAGGCGGTGACTGTTTCAAAATTTGGCGCGTAAAAGGTGAGAAAGAATGAGATGCCCAATGGCAGTGCGCCGATGAGGAAAAACGGCCGTCTTCTCCCCAACTTCGATTGCAATCGGTCACTCAACATGCCTACCAGCGGATCGTTAATCGCATCCCACACCCGTCCCACTGCGACAACCGTTCCGGCAATGCCAATGGGCATGCCCACAACTTCAGTTAAAAAGAGCAGCCAAAAGAAGCTGCGGGCTGTTAATGCGGCGACGGTGGGCCAATCGCCCAGACCATAAATGAACTTGGTAAAAGTGGATAATGTTGTTTTGGGAGCTGATGCGGTCATGGGAATCCTTTGGGATTGGGATTGGGGACCGGGGGTTGCGGGCTGGATACCCCTCTAATCTCCAGTCTTTCGTCTCCGGTAGGGCTTGATTACGGCCGTTATTCTACCCGGCTTTGTTAAACCTGCACTGCTGGGTGCAAATTGCGTGTGAGCAGTTCATCAATATCGACAGGCATTCCGGTTTTAACAGATTCTTCAGCGGCAACCCCGACAACAATGGACCAATACCCATCTGCCGCAGAGGCTGTTTGTGTGTTGCGCCCTTTCAAATTGTCGATGAAATTGACATGCTCGTAAAAAGTTGAGCCGTGATGCCCACTGTCTTCGATAAAAGCGGGATAAACCGGTGTGGTGATGCGTGACGGTTCGTGAATGCCGCGCATAATTTCCAGCGTTGTTTTGGGTTTGGCAGTTGATAAGAAATCTTGATTTTCGGTTGCTTTTAGCCGTCCCTTGTCACCACACAAGACTATTTCCTCATAAAGCTGTGGTGCAAACATGCACAGGTTAAAGTTAGCCCTTACCCCGTTTTCATAAATCACGTTTACAAATGCGTTATCAATGATGTCTGATTTTTCATTTGCATATTCAAAATCTGTAAAATTGACGGCCATACTGCCGGTAGCGTACACGGTTTGTGGTTTGGATTGGGCGAACAGGTTCATCAAATCAAAGTAATGGCAGCATTTTTCGACCAGCGTGCCGCCAGAATATTTGGAGAATTTGTTCCACTGGTTTACTTTGTCTAGAAATGGGATGCGATGTTCTAAAAGGGTGATGGTTTTGATTTCGCCCAGCGATTGGCGCACCAGCCCTTCCTGAATGGCTTCGACGTAGATTGATTTGTGGCGATATTGGAGGCCGATTTGGAAAACGGCCGTATACGCCTCCGCCATCTGCATAATTTCATGTGCATCCTGAATTGTGGTTGCCATCGGTTTTTCCAGCAAAATATGCTTCCCTGATTTCACCGCTTCTTTCACAATGCCAAGGTGCGTGTGGTTAGGCGTGCAGATAATCAAGCCATCCACCGCCGGATCATGACAGGCAGCTCCCAATGAATCGTAAATCACCAATTCTTCATGCGGGACAAATTGAGCATGGATTTGTTGGGCGGCGGCAACGCTGCCTGGATTCGGGTCAAAAATGCCATGAATCGTTGCCCGCCCTTCCAGCATCGTCACTTGCATGTGTTCTTGACCATTCAACCCAACACCTATCATATTGAATCGGTAAGATGGCTTCTCTAATGCGAACAGGTGCTTGTCCTGCTCTGGCAAATATTTGAAATACGGACTTAACGCAAAATATCGATATTGATTTGTCATTTATTTATCTCCAAAAATAACGGCCGTTCTTGTCCTGCCTGGCAGGACTAAGCAAGTTTACAAATTCAAAGAGGTAGCAATCTGGCGAAAATCAGCGGCAATTGACTGTGTAATCGTTGTGGCTTCATTAGCAGGCAGGCCCAATGTCATCAACACAAGAATCACAATATCTATTTCCAGGTGATCTGTGTGCTCAGTCTCAAGTAAGGTGCGCAAAGCGTGCATAACGGCACCGCGAATGAAAATGATAATTGCTGGAATGCGACTCTGTGAAAGAGAAAAACGATGTTCGGCAATGCCTTTTTCCAGAATTTGCTGCATGACAGCATCCAAATGTGCCTGCACTTCAGGGGAGCGGGGTGCATACCGCACATAAAACCAGGCCAGCGTTTGATTATCAAATGCGTTGATCAGCGCTGCATAAACGCCATAAGCGATCACCCGCGCTGGGTCCGTTTCGATTTCGGCATACTGCCGCTGCCGGCCTGCAAATTCGTCGATCAGTTCGACGGCTGCTGCGGCCAGCGCTGCTTCCACCGTCTCGAAATAGTTGTAAACAGTGCCGCGAGACATATTCGCGCTACGGGCAATGTCGGCAATCGAAATGGCATCGACATCTTTTTCAGTTACGAGTTGTTTGGTGGCAATCAACAGCGATTGGCGTGTACGTTCCCATTTTGTATAAATGTGTGGTCGGTCAGGTTGTTTATCTGGACTCGTTTCAGATTTTGGGAATTTAGCCATCTGATTCGCCTCTGGTTTTAGGGAATAAGTAAGATTATAGGATGGAATTGACATATCTGTCAATAATATTTGACAGATATGTCAAAAAAGGCTCGTCGCCTGAATGATCATGACTTTTTGGTCGATTTCGGATAATATTAATACCAAGTAATCTTGTTCCCCAATCTGTCAGAAATTGACGTTGGTGAGTAAATTGGCACGGGAGCTGCCAATATAGTGAGGCAATCCAATGAATAAACTTATTAAAATGGCGTGGCGCAACATGTGGCGTAATTGGCGACGCACCCTCATCGCTAGTATTGCGATCATTTTGGGCATGGTCTTGCTCATCTTTATGGATGCGCTGATTGCAGGGTCAGATCAGGCGATTTATGGCAATGCAGTGCGAATGTATGGTGGCAATGTGCAAGTTCATGCACCAGGATACCGCGAGAAGTCTGATCGACTGCCGCTGCTGCCCCTGGCCGATTCAGAAACCGTCGTGGAGACGATTGAATCCATGAAGTCACCAGAAGAAATCTTATCCACCTCAAAAAGAATCAATACGGGTGGGATGGTCAGCACCGGTGCGGGCAATTACCCTGTCGTTATAACGGCTATTGAGCCAGACAAGGAAGCACCAGTCAGTTTGTTTGCTGAAAATATCAGTAACGGCCGTTTCCTCTCCAACGAAGACGGGGATGCTGTTATCTTAGGACGAGGGCTGGCTGATTTGCTCGAAGTGGGCGTCGGCGACCGGGTGATGGTTGTGGGACGGCGGTTGAATGAATCGATGCGCCAACGTAATATGACTATCGTCGGCATCTATAATTTGGGTATGGAAGAAATAGAACGCGGCACGGTCTTCATCAACTTGCCTACTGCCCAGACGCTTTATAATCTGCGCGACCAGGAAACAGAAGTGGTCGTCTCATTAGAAAAAGTTGGTCAGGAAAGCATTCTGATTGCTGATTTACAAGAACAATTACCCGAATATGAAGTAGATTCATGGGATACCTTAAGCCCTGAAATTCGCCAAGCTTTAGAATCTAAAAGCGCTGCAACTGGCATCTTAGGTATGTTGGTTGTGCTCATTGCCAGCATCGGCATTTTGAATCTGATGCTGATGGCTGTTTATGAACGCACCCGTGAAATGGGTGTCTTGGCAGCCTTAGGCATGAAGGGACGACAAATCACAACGCTGTTTCTGCTAGAAGGTACTTTCATTGGCGTATTTGGGGCTGTCATGGGTGTGATTGCTGGTGGTTTGCTGGTAGCGGCAGTTGCTCAGAATGGCATTGATATTGGTAGTCTTACAGAAAGCGCACAAGGTGCAGAAGTCTATGCGCTCATGGGTGATCGGATGTATCCGGCCTTGTCCGCGACCACAACTTTTAGTTATGCGCTGCTAGTGGTAATCATTTCGGCAGTGGCATCCTTCTTCCCAGCTTGGCAAGCTTCGCGACAGGAACCAGCCGAGGCGCTGCATCACATTTAATCAAGTGAGGTGCGACGCACTTTTAAAGTGCGTCGCACCTGAGTGACGGAGACATAACATGGCATTAAAAAAATTCTGGATCATGGCTTACCGTGATTTGGTGCGTAACAAGCGGCGGACAGCGATTACTTTTATCGCCATTGCGATGGGACTCACCCTCGTAATCTTTATGAATGGGCTGATTACCGGTATGTTGCAAGGTATGTTGAGGGACACGATTCGCCTGGATTCGGGTCATGTTCAGTTACGTGCCGAATCGTATGAAGTAGTTAAAACCAGCTTGTTATGGCGAGATTTACTCGGCAATGCAGATGAGTTAGCGGCACAGGCTGCAGCATTGCCGGAAGTAAAGGCTGTCTCGCCCATATTGTGGGCAGGCGGCATCCTGGGAACAGCCAGCGAATCGACAACCGTCCGCGTGAGTGGCATCGACCCCACATCCGCGCTGTTTGACCCGATTCGGGAAGGGCTGCGTGCTGGTGAATTTTTGTCAGAAGACGGCCGTCGCGAAATCCTGATCGGGCAAAGATTGGCCGATGAGTTGGGCGTTAGTGTCGGCGACCGCATCAATTTGGCAGTGGGTAATCCAGAGGGGTTGCCCGAAGAAGGATCGTTCAACATTGTTGGCTTAATCAACACTGGCTTCCCCGGCATCGACAATGCCAATGTATTCTTGAGTCTGGCGCAAGCACAAGCCATTACTGGTTCTGGCAATCGTGCCAGCACCGTGCGCATTTTGCTGCACGATATGGAAGATACCGACTCGGTTGTTGCGGCACTGCAAACACCTGGTGTCACAACTCTCGACTGGCGAAAATTGAATGAATTTTTGATGACCACGATGGAAACAGGAACGGCCGTTTACGCTATCTTGTACGCCATCATATTCCTGGTCGTCGCCGTGATCATCGCCAACACCTTGCTCATGTCTGTTTTTGAACGTACACGAGAAATGGGTATTTTGGCTGCCCTGGGCATGAAAGGTCGGCAGATTATGATGATGTTCCTGTTTGAGGCCACCATTTTGGGTTTGATTGGCTCCATCTTTGGCATGATATTGGGGGCCATTTTGGTCTACTATTACTCAATTAACGGCATTTACTTTGGCGATTTGGGAGACGCTGCGGGATCGTTGGCTTTTGGTGATTCTTTATACACAGCTCTCGTTCCGGCTAATCTTTTAACTATGTCGTTTTGGATGTTAATCGTTATTGTTTTAGTTTCACTTTATCCCGCCTGGTACGCAGCCCGTCTGGAACCAGTCGAGGCGTTACACGCTTTATAAGAAGCTGGTCAGCATTTCAGCACTTCAGCATTTCAGCCCTTTTTCTGGCTGATAAGGTGATAGGCTGACTAGCTGAAATGCTAATGAAAAAGGATTGGAGTCATGGCAGTTATTGAACTAGAAAATACAACAAAAATTTACAAGATTGGTGAAGTTGAAACCCGTGCATTGGATGGGGTGACACTAGAAATTGATAAGGGAGAATTTACAGCCATTGTCGGGCCATCTGGTTCGGGTAAGACGACAATGCTGCAATTGATGGGGTGTTTAGACAAGCCAGATAACGGTTTGGTCAAGATTAATGGACAAAATGTTTCGAATTACTCGAAAAACCAGCGAGCCAATTTGCGTCGGGAGATGATTGGGTTCATCTTCCAATTTTTTGCGTTGGTGCCTGTGTTGACAGCTTATGAAAATGTGGAATTGCCGCTGTTGTTGAACAGCGTGGCTGATAAAGAGCGTAAAGAACGCGCCATGATGTTGTTAGATGCGGTTGGTTTGAGTGATCGGGCCAAACATCGCCCGGACCAGTTGAGTGGTGGAGAACAGCAGCGTGTGGCGATTGCACGGGCGCTGGCTCCTGACCCGCTGCTGGTGCTGGCTGATGAACCGACCGCTAATCTCGATACAGCCAACGGCACGCAGGCGATGGACATTATGCAGCGTCTGAACCAGGAAACGGGTACAGCGTTTGTGTTTGCCACACATGATCCGCGTGTGGTGGCGTATGCGCGGCGGGTGGTGAAGATGCAAGACGGCCGTTTAATCGACAACGGCAATGGTAATTAAATTCTGACCGTCATTCCAAGTAGCCTATGCCGGGAAGACCCAGAACAAAATAAGGAAGAAATTTGTCATGCAATTGTCATTCCGAGGTCTGCCGAGGAATCTTGCTTTGAGGCAGAGGGTTCTTGATAGACACGAAGCAAGATTTCTCACTCCGAAGACTGCGTTCGAAATGACATCTTTCTTAGTAGAGCCTGTGCTGAGGCCCTGCGAAGTATCTTCCGAGAAATCCCTTCGTTTTGTGCTGTAAAGGCGGGGGAATTTCTCGTCGGACCTCGGTGCCAGGTTGTCTTAATGGATAGGACAGCATTATCAAGCCCAAAAAACAATACCAAATACGAATAGTTTTGCGAAAAGAGTTTATTATGAGTGTGTATCGGAAGATTTTGACAAGCATGATCGTCTGCAAGACAGAACCCAAACTGATTTATGAGCTATTGCAGCCAGTGTAAGGTCAAAGAAATAAAGCCTCCACACCAAACCGTTGATCAGTTATTTAACAAAATTCCCTTTTGGATAGCAACTGAGACGGCGGCGGCGCGGGAGTCAACGCCGAGCTTGTTGTAGATGTTGGTGAGGTGCGCTTTGATGGTGCGTTCGGTAACGCCGAGGTGGAGGGCGATTTCTTTGTTGCGGTTGCCTTGGGAAACGGCCGTTAATACTTCAAATTCGCGCTCAGTTAAATCCAGGTTGGTGATAGGTTTGTTCGTTGGTTTGGTTGGTTGGTGTGTTGGGGTGTTGGTATGAGCCAGGACGCGTGTCAAGATTTCGGGTTGGAGCAATGTTTCCCCTTGAGCTGACGCACGAATTGTGTTGAATCACGTCTGCCGCCCAGTATCTTTCAGCAGAAAACC
>QQUD01000051.1 GCA_008501785.1 Chloroflexota bacterium | reverse complement strand
AACCGCACAGGTTTACTGAGATATGCATTTGCACCGGCTTTCAAACATGCTTCATGATCTCCTGGCATAGCCAAAGCAGTTACCGCAACAATAGGAACAGGACCTAATTGTGCATCGGCACGAATCTCTTTGATGGCCTCGATCCCATTAATGCCGGGTAGTTGAATATCCATTAAAATTATATCTGGACGAGCTTCCTTCGTCATTTTAACAGCATCAATCCCATTCCTTGCAACTAAAATACGATACTGTTTTGCTAGCAAATAATCAGAAAATGTCCGTAAATTTGCTTCATTGTCTTCAGCCAGCAAAATCAATGGATGGGCAACCTGAACTTGATTTTGATTGGCAGCCCGAATCATTTCCCACTTAGACTCAATACGATTGACTAGAATCTGGCGCAATGCACTTTGAAACTGCTGGCGATTAATTGGTTTCACAAGCGTTAATGCCGCACCATAATCTATTGCTTTTGGTTGATCGTCAACAACAGATACAATCATAACTGGGATGTCCCGGGTAGGCGGCTCCGCTTTCAACTGCTTCAGCACATCCCAACCAGGAATGTCCGGCAAAATAATATCAAGAATAACGACATCTGGCTGTTCTACCAATGCCTTTTCCCAGGCACCTTGTCCTTGTGGACAGGTAATCGTCTCCATTCCCAATTCGCTCAAATATCGGATCATTTGTGCTGTTGCTGGTGCCGAATCTTCAATTAGCAAAGCCCGCCGAAATCCTAGCAAGTGGGGGGCATCCGCCGCCACCAAATCAGCCTCTTCAGACGGATCCATGAAATAACCGGTTTCTTGCCAGGGTAAAGACACCGTAAAGCGTGTCCCTTTTCCTATTTCACTATCAACTGAGACGCTGCCACCATGCAGTTCAACCATTTTATAGACCAGCGAAAGGCCTAAACCGGTTCCCGTATATTCACGGGAAAGACGGCTGTCTAGCTGCACAAATGGCCGAAATAGCCGTGAGATATCGTCTTTGGCAATGCCAATTCCATTATCCCAAACAGTGATATTGACTTGTTTTTTATCCTTGTCGCCCGTTACTTCCAAGCCAATCTCCCCACCTTCTAATGTAAATTTGACAGCGTTACTGAGCAGGTTCACCAAAATTTGCTTGACCCGGCGCTCATCAGCCTGAATGGTGTTGACACTTGTGTCAATTGTCGAATGAACTTTGAGCCGCTTTTTGTGCGCATTCTGCTTGATCAAGCGCAAACTGGCATGACAAACTGATTCAACTGAAACAGACCGTATCTCTAAGTCCAGTTTACCTGCCTCCATTTTGGATAAATCTAAAATGTCGTTAATCAATGACAATAAATGACGGCCGCTTTCTTCGATGCTGCGTAAGGATTGAAATTGATCGTCATTCAACGAGCCATACACTTCTTCCTGCAACGCTTCAGAAATACCTAAAATTGCATTGAGCGGTGTCCGCAGTTCATGGCTAATACTTGCCAGAAACTCATCCTTCATGCGCGCAGCACGGGCTAATTCGGCGTTGGCTGTGCTTAGGTCTGCTGTTCGTTCTTCCACCCGACGCGCCAGCAAAGCACGTTCCAATTCGAGTGCCGATTCTGCTTTGGTACGATGGGCAATTTCCTCTTGGGCTTTTTCGTACAATTTTGCATTTTCAATAGCAGATGCCAACGGGCCAGAGAGTAATATCAACAGGCGTAGGTCGCCTTCATCAAATGGACCAGTAGATTTATTGATTGCTTCGATGGCACCAATAGTCTGGCCTTTTGTTTGGAGAGGGACGCTTAAAATCGATTGCGCCTGAAATCCGCTTTCATCGTCAAAATCCACAAAGTGACGTTCATCTCGTTTAGCATCAGCCACTAGCACTGGCTCACCATTTGCGGTTACCCAGCCCAGGATACCTTGACCAAGTGAGAGGCGCTTACCCAATACAAAGTCGGACGCCACACCAGATGCCGCCGCGAAGACGAGATCGCCTTGATCTACATCTAGCAACACAACTGAGGTGGCGTCTACTTCTAGCAAACGTGTTGTTTCGTCGGTAATGATGGTTAATGTTTTTTGCAGTTCGAGGGTGGAGGTAACAGCATTGCTAATTTTGTTGAGGGTGACTTGTTCATCTACGCGTTTTTGCAATTGCTCATAGAGTTGGGCGTTTTGAATGGCAATGGCTGCCTGCCCTGCAAAGGCAGTGAGCCGTGCTGTGTCTGACTGTTGATAAAAATCGGGCTGGCTGTTATTTAAGGCTAAAAAGGCAACGATTTCGCCCTGAACGTGAATGGGTGCGCCTGCCCATGAGCGCACATGGGGGGAGTCTTCGGCATTGACCCATTCGGGATAAACGGCCGTATCTTCAATTATTAACGGCCGTTGTGCATCCACCATATGCTGCAAACTCGGCATACGCGACATGGGGAATGGCTTTGAAAATAGCAAATCAACTTTCTTGTCGTACCCACGCATACAAACAATCTCAATAAATTGCCCATGCACCTGCATCACATTCGCTGTGTCATACGGCATAACCCGTGCAATCTGGTCCAGCAGGCGGTCTAACAACGCCTCAGAGTCCAGCGTCGCACTCAACGCCAACCCGATTTCTCGCAATGCCTCGGCCAATTGGCGTTGTTCATGTTCAGCCGCTTCAAATCGCTGGCGGTCTACAATTTCCCGTTGCAATGCTTCATTGGCATTTGTTAACTCAACGGCCGTTTTCTCAGCGCGTCGAAAAATAACCACCATATTTTGCAACAGCCCAATCAACACACACATATACCCTGCCGGTTGTAGCAACGTCGCTACCTCATGCATAAAATCAAACGGTTCAGTAGAAAATGGCAAAAACAAGCTCTGCCCACCGATGTAAAACAGCAATGAAATAACCAGCCAATATTCAAAAGGATCTGTTTCCCATTTTCGTTTGGTCAAAAAACCGACAAACCCGGCCACAAAAAGCGGGGTAGAGAGCAGAGATGCAATACGCATTTGAACTGGAATTGTTGTTGATTGATTATTTCCAAACAACATTAATACAATAACGAAGGCGATAGCTGCTGCTGCAACGGCATATGTAAATCCTTTTTTCGGTTGCCGGTATTCTCGCCACCATACATACCAACTTAATACAACCGAAACAGGGAGCAGCAAAGCAGGCAAATTAAGACTCCACAACCACCCATTCGATTGAATAATATTAGCAGCATTGCCCCAAATCGCACTGGCAATAAAAGATTGAACAGCATCCAACATGCCAGAAAGTAAAAGGCCAATCCCAAGAAATAAATAGACGCTGTTACGCTTTGTCAGAAATCGAACAATAGCTAACACACCGGCAAAAATTGCCATACCAGACGCAACAATTTTAATCAGTGCATGGATTTGCATCGCCCCATTCCAAGAAAAAAACGCGGTGCTTATGCGTAGGATGAACAAGAACAAAACGACCAGGACAGCGAACCAACTTTTACGATTCATCAGCGGTGCATTCATAATGATTGTTAAACGACAATACAGTCACTT
>QQUD01000695.1 GCA_008501785.1 Chloroflexota bacterium | reverse complement strand
TTTCCATTTCCTCGTCCATCGCCTGGGCGGTGGCAATATACAGCACTTTCCCGTTAGCTGCTGCGCTTGCACGTTTTTCGGCAAAAGTTGATTTACCACTGCGAGCGCCGCCAAGAATAAGCGTTAACTTCCCCATATAATTTTCTCCAGCAATGTCATGTCTAGTACCGATTCAACCGTGTCCGCTAAACGGCTCAGTGAGGCAGCAAATGGGTCTGTTTCGGCATCCTCATCGCCGCCTGTCCAGCCCAGCGAAGTCAACCAGGCGCGGCGCAACCTTGCATTGGCAAACAAGCCATGCAGGTAGCAGCCCCAAATACGGCCGTTTTCACTCATCCCCCCATCTGCCACCGACACAACTTGCCCGCTGCGTGTCGTCAAATTGATCCAGGGCGATAGGCTCTCTGTGCGCCCCATGTGAATTTCATATCCTGTGATGGTTTCATCTTGAAGACACTTTGTCCAATTTCTGTTCGATGGAATCAGTTTTGCCACAACCTGATGCGTGGCTTTGATAGGTTCGAAATGAGTTTTGATGGGTAGCAGGTTGAGCGCGGGTGTAACGGCCGTATTCCCCTCAACCCCAACTTCATCATGAATCACTTCACCCAACATTTGATAGCCCCCACAAATGCCCACGACGGCCCCGCCAGCCTGGGAAAAATTGGCAATTGCATCAGCCAGTCCCGTAACATTCAGCCACTGCATGTCCGAAATTGAGCTTTTTGTACCGGGGATAATAATCGCATCTGGCTGACCCAATGCTGCTACACTCGACACATAGCGCACGCGTACCTGCGGTTCCGCATGAAGCGGATCAAAATCATCAAAATTAGCAATGCGTGGCAGTTGAATGATAGCAATGTCCACCCAATTTTCATGGTCTGATGGCAGTTGCACCGGCTCAATATGGTCAAGTGCCATAGAATCTTCATCTGGAATGTGCAATCCACGTAAATGGGGCAGCACACCCAATACCGGCACATTCCCTTTTTCTTCTAAAATCTCAATGCCATCTGTAAAAAGATTAATATCCCCCCGAAATTTGTTGACAACCAGTCCACGCACCAACGCTTTTTCGTCGTCGGGCAGCAGCCACAGTGTGCCCAGAAGTTGGGCAAAAATGCCGCCCCGGTCAATATCACCCACGAGCAGCACCGGTGCATTCGCATATTTGGCAATGGACATGTTGACAATGTCACCCGGCTTCAAATTCATTTCCACCGGACTGCCAGCCCCTTCCATAATCACCAGGTCATACTCTTCCCGCAGTTGATCCAGGGATTTTGTTACAATTTGCCACAGCATCGCCTTCTTTTGGTAATAATCTTGAGCTGGCAGCGTGTCCCAAGGTTTGCCCAACACAATCACCTGCGCTCGGGAATCTGCCTCTGGTTTGATTAACACCGGATTCATGTTAACCGTCGGTTGCAAACCAGCGGCCATGGCCTGCGTCGCCTGGGCACGGCCAATTTCGGACCCATCTGGGCAAACGGCCGCATTGTTAGACATATTTTGCGCCTTGAATGGCGCCACTCGAATCCCATGTCGCGCAAATGCATGACAAAGTGCCGTCACCAACAGGCTTTTCCCCGCATCAGAACTTGTTCCAAGCACCATTAAAACTTTAGCAGTCATCGTCTTCTCCAGGAGTCCTCAGCACTCAGTCCTCAGCACTCAGCACTTTCATTGCTTCCACCAAACGGCCGTTTTCCTCACCCTTTCTCGTCGCAATTCGCACATAGTTGGGCAGCCCAAACGAGGTGCAATCACGAACTTGCAGCCGGTGTTGTAATAATTTTTGCCTGAATTGTGCTGCATTGCTAACTGGCAGCAAAAAGTAATGGGTTGTAGATGGGGTAGGTGCATAACCAGCCGCCATCAACCCATCTGTCAAGATTTGTTTGTCGCGCCACAGCTTTGGTAGCGAGTTTTGCAAAAAATCGATGTCAGCAAGCGCGGCAACACCCGCCGCTTGCGCCACGCCGTTGACGCTCCAGGGTGGCTGGACACGCTTCAATGCTTCAATGACTTCAGGATGTCCCACAGCATATCCGAGCCGTAGACCCGCGATTGCATAATCTTTGGTCATGGAGCGCAGGATGAGCAGATTGGGGTGTGTGAACGAAACGGCCGTTTCCACATCCGGTGCAAACGCAATATACGCTTCATCCACCACAATCAGTGTGTTTGGGAGTGCGACAGCCCACGCTTCAATTTGGGCTAATGGCAATGCCTGACCGGTGGGATTGTTGGGATTGCAAATGAACAAAAGCCGATAGTTGGTTTGTTTGAGTTGTTTGGTGATTATGTCGGTTTGGTGAGCGAATTGATCGGTAGAAACGGCCGTTATTCCCTCCACAATCCCTCCCATCAGCTGCACCACATTTTCATATTCACCAAACGTTGGCTGCAAAATGAGCGCCCTATCCCCCGCACGCACATATGCCAATGCCAACAGCCACAGCAATTCGGCCGTGCCGCTGCCTGCGAGAATGTGTGACAGTGGCCGGTTTAAGTGTGCCGACAATGCACGACGCAGTGCCAGCGTTTCACGGTCGGGGTAGCGTTCCAAGGGGACGGTTTTGAGGGCTTTGGAAACGGCCGTTGATGGCCCATACGGATTGCTGTTCACACTAAAATCCAGCACATCATCTGGCGCAATTTCTAATGCTTCTAATTCCCCATAGTCAAATGCTCCGTGATGCACGGGTGGTAAATTGCTTAATTCTGGGCGTGTGGGGATGTGATTTGTCATTTTTTTGATATTATCGGCAGCAGTACCAACGTAGCCAACCCACCAACCACCAGCAGCAATTGTCGTGCTCGGGAAATATCGGCCGTTTTTGGCTTGCGCAAGCCAGCGCCTAATTGATATTGTCCTACCTTTTCCAACTCCACACCCAGCGCACCAGCCATTGCCGCCATTGGGACACCGGCGTTGGGGCTGTCCGTTGTGTGGCCATCGCGCCGCATGATTTGCTGCGATTGCTGAGAACTGCCATCTGCAACCGGTGCAGCCAGCGCGATCAGCCAACCAGAAAATCGTGCAGGAATGAAGTTCAATGCATCATCTAATCGTGCTGGGAACTTGCCTAGCCATTCTCGTGTTGGATCGCGGTAGCCCAGCATCGCATCACACGTGTTCACAAAACGATAGGCCAATGCCAACGGCAATCCACCAATTGCATAGGCAAACAAGGGTGCCACCGTGCCATCTGAACTGTTTTCAGCCACCGATTCAATCGTGGCTGCAGCAACTTCAGCCGCTGTGAGAACGGCCGTTTCACGGCTGACGAGATGCCAGGACAGTAGTCGCCTTGCTTCCTCTAAATTCTCTTCTTGTAATGCAGCTTCTACTTCACCAGAAGCCTTCCACAAACCCTGCAGCGAAAAGGTTGCTTTTAACAAAATTGCTTCGGCAAAAACGGCAACCGGTTTGGGTAGATGTGCCAAAGGTTTGATGGCTAATGCGCCTAGGCCAGCAACCAGTGCTGCACCGGTTACTGTTAACAACGCA
>QQUD01000548.1 GCA_008501785.1 Chloroflexota bacterium | reverse complement strand
TTATGACGCAGTACTACATTTTGTTTTACGATGGTACATTCGAAAGGTTTGAGTATTATAAGCAGCTGCAAGTCTTTAACAAAGAGGCATTTAGCGTTGCGATTCAATTTGTCGTTTTGGCGCTTGTTTTGCTTATGTTTGAACTGCATAAAATACGGCCTGGGTTGTTTGGGTTAGCTATGGTGTTAATCACCACTGTATATATCACTTTAAACTCTATTTCTTTGATCAGCGTTATCCCAGAATATAAACGGGGGTATCTTGCATTGGACTTTACTTCATTGGAGGAATATGTTCCTTCAACCTTTGTTTTTGATGCGGGAATTGTGCTGCATGTCCTTCTGATTGGGATACTGGTTCTCTTTTCGGTTGTTGCATTGATGACATTTGGGCAACGGTGGAAAGATGGCAACCCGATTATCAGGAGATTAATATGAAAAGTAATGAAAAACGACTGTTTCTTGAAAATACTCTGAGCCAGCAACTGATTATGTTTTACATTGTTGGGAATGCTGCTTTTACAATATTTTATGTAAATAGCTCGGATATAAATTACCGATTGGGCACATTCATTATGCTGAATATTGTGCTGTCGTTGTTTGCTTTTCTAATGGCTGTACGACAGAAGGTGTATCAGGCTACTTGGGGCTATATTGGGATTGGTATTGCTGTTTTTCAGTTTGCTCGTTTGTTTTGGATACCGGAAGAGATTGTGAATCCTGTGAGATTGTTGCTGGTGTTGTTGTTGGCGGTAACGGCCGTTTCCGCACTCACCGGTTCAATCATCTGCGTCAAACGCTCCCGCGAGCGACAGAATTACATTATTGATAACAATATCGACATGGCGAGCTTGCAGAAGTAAGGAGGTCCTATGCCAAATTTAACACTAAAAAACATAGACAAAATTTATCCCGGTGGGGTTCAGGCTGTTTATGACTTCAATATTGATATTGAGCATGGGGATTTTGTTGTGCTGGTGGGGCCTTCTGGTTGTGGGAAATCAACAGTATTGCGCATGGTTGCAGGGCTGGAAATCATCACGAAAGGAGATATGCATTTAGGCGATAAGCGCATCAATGATGTGGCTCCTGCTGATCGTGATATTTCAATGGTTTTTCAAAATTATGCACTCTATGGGCATATGTCAGTGTACCAAAATATGGGATTCAGCCAGATCATTCGGCATGAAAGCTCAGATTCGATTCATGAAAAAGTGATGAAGGCATCTGACATTGTTGAATTGAATGGGCAGTTGAACCGATTTCCCAGGAACTTGTCGGGTGGGCAGCGGCAGCGGGTAGCACTGGGGCGCTCTATTGTGAGTTCGGCTAGTATTATTTTGTTGGATGAACCGTTGAGCAATTTGGATGCAAAGCTGCGTGGACAGGCTCGTCAGGAATTAACGAAGCTGCATCGACAGTTGGGCAGCACCTTTGTTTATGTGACGCATGACCAGACTGAAGCGATGACGATGGCGGATCGCATTGTGGTGATGGATGCAGGCCGGGTGCAGCAAATTGGCACCCCTGAAGAGGTTTACCACTGGCCGGAGAATATTTTTGTGGGGGGCTTTATTGGTAATCCGCCAATGAATTTTATTGATGGGCGGATCGAGAATGGTCGGTTTGTTGCCCCTGGAATGAGCTTGCGTGTTTCGGATGGATTGTTACCGGTGATGGAATCCCGGTCAGATAAAAGCGTTGTGATGGGGCTGCGAGCGGAGTTTTTTAGCACAGAGCCAAATGCATCTCACGAAGCTGTTTGTGGCGAAGTTGTGAAAAGTGAATTTCTTGGGAATCATTCGCTGGTTTATTTGCAGAATGCTGAGTATGAGTTTGTCGCAAATTTGCAGCAATATTTTACTAATTCTAATGGAGACATGCTTGAGCTTTATCTTGATATGGATCGCGTCCACTTTTTTGACCCTGAATCTGAGACGCGGATTCGTGCGGAAGGGGGGAGGTAATGAAAAATATTATCTTGAATATTGCAATTGGCATCATCATTATTAATGGTTTGGGTGAATTAGCTATTTCTCAAGTTCATATTTTGGCGATAACAAAGCTGTTTGCCAATGAGATTGGGATGTATTTGTTTTTGTTCACGATTTTTGGATTGACGACCACGTTTAATGCTTTTTCGTTGAAGACACGTAGAAGTATTATTTTTTATATTGTGACGAGCTGGTTAGCGGCCGTTTTTGGATACATCTACCTAAATCTTATGCAAGCCGACGTTGCGGCTCAAGAAACCTTGTCAATGGTCGATGTGCAAACAAGCTGGCGGTTAATGATTGTGTCAATCGCTATTTATTTAGTTGGTTCAATCGTGATTCCCCTGTTGAGCTGGGGAAATGTGAAAACAAGCGAAATCTAATGACCAGAAAACAACGACGTTTCCAAAAATATTTAACAGATCGAAACATTTCTCTGGTGATTCGATGGTGGGCGGCGGGCGCTGTTTACTTTTTCATTGGCTGGGGAACATCGTTAGGAAGCCAGCAGTCAATCATTGATTTTGTGTTTTTCTTGGGATTGGTGATGGGCGTTTTTAATATTTTGATCATCAATCCGGCACTGCGGATGATGTTCAATATTTTGCCCAGCCGCCCCCCAAGCGAAAATACGCCCTGGCAGCGAACCAGCGATTATTTAGTTGAATTGATCAAAAACGTTTTGATTATGATTGTGGTTGCTTTGATTTATTGGGCAATTAATCGCGCTGCTATTGCGATATTTGATGTGCCTACTGATTCTGTGCCACTGCCGGGTGAACCAATCTTTTTTGGCTTGTTTTATGTGATTGTTTATTGGCTTTTTGAACATATCAGCAACAAGGTAAGGGTGAAAATTTCTGAGTTTCAAGGGCGTAGATAACTTGAACTTTTGCCCAAAATGAATTTTGGGTCTGCCTGATCAAACATGTTTATGAACCTGAAGAAAATAAATCGGTAATCGCCATTTACGGCACTTCAGGTTCATTAAGGCGATTCAGTACGTGGTTTATTACCAATTTAAATTTTGAATCACCATAAACATGTTTTTAGACTTCAAAAAGGATTCTTCACTCGTAATCGTGATCGTCATTCGTGATCGTGATCGATTATGAAACCGATTGCGATTACGAAAACGACCACGAATAAGCAGTCCAGTTTTTAATTGATACTTTTGTTAGGTTGAATAATGATGTTAAGAAACCAACTTGAAGACGCACTTCAATATAGTTTGCAAATGATTGCAAAGAACATGAAAACCTTGACCTATTTTCCTGAGCGTTGTGAAGATGGGGAATGGGTAACTGTTGCGGAAAAAAGGATTCCTGGCCATTGGGTTGATGGCTTTTGGACGGGGTTGCTGTGGTTGGGCTTTTTGGCATCAGATGACCCTGAATTTGAATCAGCGGCACGGATGTGGACGGAGCGGTTGTCTTGGCTGAAAGAAACGACGGATACGCATGATTTGGGGTTCATTTTTTACCTTTCAAATGTGTTGGGGCATCGTATTACGGGTGACGAGTCACTGCTGC